>CAKUFI010000003.1 GCA_934647305.1 uncultured Clostridia bacterium
CACGCCGCTGGGCGCGATTGAAAGTTCGAGAGGGTTGCGACCCTCTCGAGCTCTCCGGGGGTTTTTCGACAGTCTGAGGAGGAGGAACCGCCTCCCCTTTTTCCCATATTCTTCCAAGGAGGTCTTCATATGGACGAAAAACTGCTGCGCACCATGCAGGTCTACGATTCCTACGAGCGCCGCTTTGCCCAAGTGCGCGCCGGTCAGCCCCTGCGCCGTCCGTGGCTGGCCGGGGATCGCGAGGAAATCCTCGCCGCGGCCCGGGATGTGCTGTCCTTTCGCGAGCCGCTGATCCCGGTCATCCGCCCGCTTTCAGGCACCGCAGAGCGCTTCGAAGGCTATTCGGTAGAACACCTGCTCTTTGAGTCCTGGCCGCGGTTTTACGGCTCGGCCAGTCTATACCGCCCGGACGGCGGCGGAAAGCGCCCGCTCGTGCTGGTCTGCCCGGGTCACGGCGAGGAGGGCCGCCTGACCGACTGCTATCAGCGCATGGCGCAGCGGCTGGCGCTTCAGGGCGCGTATGTGCTGCTGGGCGACAACATCGGCCAGGGCGAGCGCGCCCCGTTCGGCCACGCGCACTGCGTCGCGCCGTTTTACTGCGGACTGACCCTGCAGGGGCTGATCGTCATGGAGACCGTCGCCTGGGTCAGGTACCTGGCCGCGCAGCCCTTCGTGGACGAGACGCGCATCGGCGCCTGCGGCAACTCGGGCGGCGGCACGCTGTGTACCTTCCTGGCCGCGCTCTGCCCGGAGCTTGCCGCGCTCTCGGCCAGCGGATATCCATCCGAATTTGGCTACATCCTGCAGAAGGAGCGCCGCCACTGCGCCTGTAACCTTCTGCCCCACTATGCCGGACGGCTCGAAATGTGGGAGCTGCTCAGTCTGTTCGCACCCAGGCCGCTGCTGCTCGAGCAGGGCACGCTGGACAATCTGATCCCTTATGACCTGTTCCGGCGCAACGCCCGCAAGGTGCAGGCGGCCTATGAGCAGCTGGGCGCGGGCGACCGGTTTCAGGCGCTGACCACCTCGACCACCCACTCCTGGACCTCGCAGGATCGCTTCGAAATCGCCGCCTTCCTGGCCCGGTCGCTGGGCCTTGAGCCCGCCTTCCCCGAGGACGACGACGCGCTACTGCCGCCCCTGTGCGACCCGGCCGCCCCGCACGTCGTCTTTCCGGAGGACGCGCTGACCACCGACCAGCTCGCGCAGGCGCTCACCGGCGTTTCCATGCCCGAGGGAACCCGCCTGCAGGACGTGTTCGTGCCTCAATTTGAGGGCAGACCGCTCGACCCTGCCTCCGTCCGCGAAACGCTCGGCCCCAATGAGGTCATGCGCGTGCTCGCCCAGTTCGAGTGCTGCCTGCAGCCCACCGGAAAAATCCCCAAACTTCCTTGACAGAAGCCTCCCGCCGCGGTACCATAATGCCAGGTAATACGCCGCGACAGGAGGCTCTTTTATGGTTTACCTGGAACGTTTCGCGCTGCCTTCGCCCGGCGCGGAGGAGCAGTTCACCAACGACATCAAGCGCCGCTGCTACAGCACCGTCTACCCCTTCGGCGTGTTCACGCTGCGCGAGGTGCCCGAGCTGACCTTCGAGCCGATCACCATACTGTGCGGCAGCAACGGCTGCGGCAAGTCCACGCTGCTCAACCTCATCGCCGAGAAGCTGAGCGTCGCGCGGGACACGCCCGGCAACCGCAGCAGCTTTTTCCCCGACTACGTGCGCCTGTGCCGCGCGCAGCTCGACCCCCGCGCCGATCGCTCCTTCCTGCAGGCCAGCCGCCTGGTCACCAGCGACGACGTGTTCGACTACATGCTGAACCTGCGCGCGATCAACGAGGGCGTGGATCAGAAGCGCGAGGCGCTCTTCGACGAGTACACCGAGGCCAGGCACTCTTCCTACCGCATGCGCAGCATGGCCGACTACGAGGAGCTCAAGCGTCACGTCGCAGCCCAGCGGCTCACCCAGTCGGCCTACGTGCGCAAAAACCTCATGGCCAACCTGCCCGAGCGCTCGAACGGCGAAAGCGCCCTGGCCTACTTCACCGACATCATCCGGGAGGACGCGCTCTACCTGCTCGACGAGCCGGAAAACAGCCTGTCCGCCGAACGCCAGCTGGAGCTGCAGGAGTATCTGGTCAACTCGGCGCGCTTTTACCGCTGCCAGTTCATCCTCTCCACCCACTCGCCCTTTCTGCTCTCCACGCGCGGTGCGAAGGTGTACGACCTGGACGCCGACCCGGTCTGCGTGCGCCCCTGGACGCAGATTGCCAGCGTGCGCACCTACCGCGACTTTTTCCGCGAACACGACGCGGAGTTCTGAATACCCGCAACCGGTCTTTAAGGAGGTTTTTCTCATGCGCATCACAAAAGACGTGGTCTATTCCCGCAGCGGCATGCTGCTGGATCTGTACGCACCCGACCGGGACGGCTATGACCTGGTGCTCTGGTTCCACGGCGGCGGTCTGGAAAGCGGAGACCGCCGCTGCGAGGCGCTCGCCGAAAACGCGGTGGCGCACGGCCTGGGGTTCGCCTCGGCCGAGTACCGGATGTACCCGCAGGCGCGCTATCCGGACTACCTGCTCGACGCGGCCTGGGCGGTCGCATACCTTCAAAAGCACGCCTCGGGATTTGGTGCGGGACAGCGGCTGATCGTGTCCGGCCAGTCGGCGGGCGCATACCTGACCATGATGCTGGCGCTCAATCCCGCTTTCCTGCGCAACGCCGGCGCGGACGCCTCGCGCGTTTTCGCCTTCGTGGCCGACAGCGCGCAGCAGACCACGCATTTTAACGTCCTGCGGGAGCGCGGCGTCGATTCCCGCGCCGAACGGATTGACGAGGCCGCGCCGCTGTTCTATGTCGGCCAGGCCGCCCTGCCCGCCCCGCTGCTGATGCTTTCCTACACGCAGGACATCCCCTGCCGCCTGCAGCAGAACGAGCTGATGCTGCACAGTCTCAGGCGCTTTGACCCAGCCGCGCCCGTCGAACTGCACGTGCTGCCCGGCGGACACTGCGAGGGCTCGTCCCATGCCGGAGAAAACGGAGACTTCCCCTATGTGCTTGAGCTGAAGCAGTTCATTGATCGCCTAAATTAGGCTGTTTTCCCCGTCGGCCTCGCGCCGCGCAAAGCCGCACCCCCGAACGGCCCGAGCCGCCCGGGGGTGTTTCGTATTCTGTTAAGGTCACTCCGCCCAACGAAGCGCCCGCTGCACCGCCCGCTTCCAGCCGCCGTAGAGCGCCGCGCGCTGCGTTTCCTTCATGCTGGGCGTAAACTGCACGGTGTCCTGCCGAAGGTTCATCAGCTCCTTCTGCGACCACATGCCCACCGCGCGCCCGGCCAGCATTGCCGCGCCCCGCGCCGTGCTCTCGACCATCTCGGGGCGAACGACCGTCGCGTCGATCAGGTCGGCCTGGAACTGCATCAGGAAGTTGTTCGCGCTCGCGCCGCCGTCCACGCGCATCGACGAGGGACGCAGGCTGCTGTCCAGAGCCATCGCGTCCAGCACGTCCTTGGTCTGATACGCGATCGCCTCGAGCGCCGCGCGCACGATATGCGCCCGCCCGCTGCCCCGCGTCAGACCGATAATCAGTCCGCGGCTGTACATGTCCCAGTAGGGCGCGCCCAGTCCGGAGAACGCCGGCACCAGGTAAACGCCCCCGTTGTCGGGCACGGAGCGGGCCAGCGCGTCGGTTTCAGCCGGGGAAGCAATCATCTTCATCTCGTCGCGCAGCCACTTGATCACCGCGCCCGCCGCAAACACGCTGCCCTCCAGTGCGTAGGTCGGCTTGCCGTCCACCCGCCAGGCCATCGTCGTGAGCAGGTTATGCTGCGACTCGACCGGCCTCGACCCGGTGTTCATCAGCATGAAGCATCCGGTGCCATAGGTGTTCTTGACCGCGCCGGGCGCAAAGCAGGCCTGGCCGTACAGCGCCGCGTGCTGATCGCCCGCCAGCGCCGCAATCGGGATCTCGCGCCCCAGAATCTCCTTATCCATCACGCCCACGACCTGCGAGGAATCGGTCACCTCGGGCAGCATGGCGCGCGGAATCTGCAGAATCTCCAGCAGCTCGTCGTCCCACTGCTGGGTGTGGATGTTGAACATCAGCGTACGCGAGGCGTTGGTCGCGTCGGTCACGTGGCTTTTTCCGCCGGTCAGCCGCCAGGTCAGGAAGCTGTCCACCGTGCCGAAGCACAGCTCGCCCCTCTCGGCGCGCTCCCTCGCCCCCGGCACCGAGTCAAGCAGCCACATGGCCTTGGTGCCGGAAAAATACGCGTCGATGAGCAGGCCGGTCTTCTTGCGAATCACGCCGGACAGGCCGTTTTCCTTCAGCCGCTCCACGATGGGCGCGGTGCGCCTGCACTGCCAGACGATCGCGCGCCCGATCGCCTCGCCGGTCTGCCGGTCCCAGATCACGGTCGTTTCGCGCTGGTTGGTCAGGCCGACCGCCTCGATGTCGCACACGTCGATCCCCGCCCGGCTCACCGCCTGGCGCAGCGCGTCCACCTGGCTTTGATAGATGTCCTCCGGATCGTGCTCGACCCAGCCGGGCTGCGGGTAGTACTGCGTAAACTCGTTGTTATGCGCGGCGACCTTGCGCCCCTCCTGGTCGAAAACCACTGCCCGCGAGCTGGTGGTTCCCTGGTCAAGCGCCACAATGTACTTCATGTCCTTCTCCCTTCAGTTTTTACGTACAGACTTCAGTCTGTTTTCACGTCATTCCTTCCATATTCCGCTCAGCGAGGCCCATTCACAGGCGTGTTTTCGCGTCAGCATCAGGTTGAAAGCCGCCGATTCTCGCCCCGTAAAGTGAATCGGCGTTTGCCCGGGTATTCCGCGCCGGTTTCAGCGCGCCTCACGTAAAACAGACCACAGTCTCTTTTTAGTCAGCCGCCGCAAACAGGCATTTCCCGCACGCCTTCCGTCTCGTCCGCCCGCGTTCGTCCTTACGTTCGAAACAGACCGCAGTCTTTTTTTTCAGCCATTGTGCCGCTCGGGGCAGACCCTGGTCTGTTTTCTCTCATTCTTTGAAAAAGACCGCCCACCAGTTTCTGATGAACGGTCTGCCGATTGCAGAATCAGCCGATTTCGATGCCGTAGATCTTTCCGCCGCGCGTACCGATCACCAGCATGTCGTCGAACAGCGCCGGGGAGCCTTCGATGTTGCTTCCCAGCTCAATCGAGGTCAGGATCGTGCCGTTTGCCGCGTCGATCATGTGCAGCATGCCGGCCGAGGTCGCCTGGAACAGATAGGCGTTGCCTTCCGAATCGCAGCTGATCGTGGGCGACGACCAGGCATACCCGCCCAGATCGAGCGTCCAGACCTTGTTGCCGGTGCGCTTGTCGCAGGCGATGAGCAGGTTGCCCTCCACGCCGCGCGCCACGGTGAAGAACACCATGTCCTCGACGTTACCGCGTCCCAGCGCGGGGGTGGCGAAGCAGCCGCCCAGCTGGTTGTCGCGCACATCTACCTCCTGCTTCCAGATTTCCTCGCCCAGCAGCGCGTCCAGGCAGCGCAGCTGCACCTTGCCGGTCTTGCCGCTCAGATCGAGCTCGTTGCAGGTATACAGGTACACATTGCCCTTGTCGTCCTCTTCCAGCACGATCGAGGCGTCGGTATCGTCGCCCGCGTCGAAGCACCAGACCGGCTTGGCGGTCTTGAGGTCGAGGCAGGTAATCAGGCCGGAGTTGTCCGCGAAGTAGACGTAGTGGTTGTAGGCCGCCGCGCCGCCCTCGATGCCGGTTCGCCTGCCCTTGCCGCGGGTGTAGACGTACTTGCTCACCTGCGGGGACACGGACACCGCGCCGCCCTCGTCCTTCGTGTTCAGGTTAATCAGGTACACCAGGCCGTTTTCACTCGGCCAGATCAGCGTATCGCCGTAGAGCAGCGGGGCGCTGTCGCAGGCATACCATTCATTGGTCGCCTGACTGTCGCGGCCGTCCAGGAAGTACAGGAGCGACCCGTCCACCAGGCTGTAGATGCGCATGCCGCACTCGATCTGATTGCCGTCCACCTTATCGGTGCCCTGGCCCACGTACAGCAGCGGCAGGCCGCGCGGATCGACGGTCACGCTGCCTTTGACCGGCGCGCCGACCGAGATCGGGTCGCGGGTCGCCGTGCCGTCGGAAAGGTCAAAGAAGTAGATGTTTCCGTCCTGCGCGGCGCAGATCACCTCGACGAGGCCGTCGTACTTCTTGCTCTCGTACAGGTTCATCCGCTCAAGCGCCGCCGCGTCCCAGCGCACGATCGCCGGCTGGCCGGACCAGCCCACGCCGGTGTACGGCCCGGTCGAGCCCACGTCCATCGAGTAGGCGATCATCAGGCTGCTCGCGCCGGTGGGCACGCTGCCACACGCGCCGCCGTCGCGATAGTTGTTGCCGCGGAAGGTGGTCACGCCCTGAAGGTCGGTATAGTACCGTCCGTTTTCAAAGACCGCGCCGTCCTCCTCGGCCATGCCGGCCAGGCGTTCGCCGTTCTTGTTGTACACCTCGGTGCTCAGGCCCAGGTTATTGGGCTTCTGCGCCTTGGCGATGGAATTCTCGTCGATTTCCTGAAGCGGCTGAGGCTCGGGCGTCTCGGTCGGTTCAGGCGTCGGCACCTCGGTCGGCGCGGGGGTATCCGTGGGCGCGGGGGTTGCGGTCGGCTCGGGCGTCGGGCTGGGCGAAGGCGTGGCCGTCACAAACGGATTGACCTTGTTCACCAGCGTCGGGTCGTCCAGGAGCAGAAAGCCGATCGTCGCCGCCAGCGCCAGCACAATCACCGCAAACAGAATGTGCCGAATCCGGGCGTTTCTCTTTTTCGTCTGCTTGCTCATAAGGCTTCAGTCTCCTTACTCGCAGCCGCTCAGGGCTTGGGGAAGACGGAGTTCACGAACGGCAGGCGCTCGCCCACGCCGTTTCTGAGCCAGTCGAGCGACACGCGGCCGCTGGCCTCAAGCAGGCGCAGCACGAACACGGCCAGCAACACGATCAGCGCCACGGCGAGCAGGCCCTTGAAGAAGCCGAGCAGGTGCTTGACGAAGCTGGTTTCCTCCTCGTCGTCGTCCTCATCCTCGTCGTCTTCGTCGTCCTCGTCATCCTCGTCGTCGTAGTCGTCTTCGTCCTCGTCGCCGTAATCGTCCTCGTCGTCCTCGTCTTCGTCCTCGTAGCGCTTCTTCTTTTCCTTTTTCTTGGTCTTTTCCCTGCGCTTCCTGGGCTTGACTTCTTCTTCCTCGTCGTCCTCGTCGTCGTAATCGTCCTTGTCGTCCTCGTAGTCCAGCTCGTCGAGCGGCTTCCTGGCGGCCTTGTGCACGGGGTGGAACTCAACAGTGGGCTCGTCCTCCACCGCGCGTTCGGAAAGGTTCATCTCCAGATCGTCGGCCACGTCCTTGGCGGCGTTCTTCTTCTCGCCGTCTCCGGCAGCGCTCAGCGCGCGGCGCTCGCGTCTGGACAGGGAAGGCGTATCGCTCATACCCTCCGCCAGCAGTTCGCTCAGGGATTTCTGATTGTCTTCCATGTTCATTGTCCTTTCCTTCTTCTGATTGATCGGCGCAGCGGGCGCGGCGGCGGGTTCATCGTCCTCGTCGTCTTCCTCTTCGCCGTCCTCATCCTCGTCTTCTTCCTCGTCGTCCTCGACCTTTTTGCGGCCGAAGAGCGACTTCAGGCGGCCCTTGAAACCGACGGACGGCTCGTCTTCCTCATATTCCTCGTCGTCCTCTTCGATTTCCTCTTCGTCGGCTTCCTCGTCGTCCTCATATTCCTCTTCGGACTCGTCGTATTCGCCGTCTTCTCCGTCGTCCTCGTATTCCTCGTCGTCCTCGTCGTCTTCCTCGGCCTTTTTCTTCCTGCGCGCGAAGAGCGACTTGAGCCCGCCCAAGAGGTTCGCCTTGGGCGCGTCCTCCTCGAACTCCTCTTCTTCCTCTTCCGGCTCAAAGGGCGTTTCAACGTTCAGGCCCGCCGCCGCGGGGGACTCAATCGGCGCGATGTCTGCGGGCGCATCCGCGGCCTCTTCCGCCTTTTCAGCTTCAGGCTGCTTATCCGCTGCCTCTTCCGCCTTTTCAGCTTCAGGCTGCTTATCCGCGGTCTCGTTCGCCTGTTCAGCTTCAGGCTGCGCGTCCGCGATCTCTTCGCCCTTTTCAGGCTCCGTCGGCGTATCCGGGAGCTCCTCCGCCGCTTCAGGCTGCGCGCCCGGGAGCTCCTCGCCCTTTTCCGGCTCATAGGGCATTTCTTCGTACTCGTCGAAGTCCTCTTCCTCAATCGAGTCCTCCCTGCGCAGCCGGGACGCGAGCTTCTTCGAGCCGGACTTGAACTTCGCGCCCAGCGCAGAGAGCAGACCGCCCGCCTTCGCCAGGTTTTCCTTCATCGCCTGTGCGAAATCAGGCCCGGCCTCCTCCTCGCCTTCGTCCTCATCCTCGCCGGCTTCTTTATATGCCTCGTCGTAGGCCTCGTCATATGACTCGTTATACGCCTCATCATACGACTCTTTGTACGCTTCCTCGTACGCCTCGTCCGCGGGCGCCTCTTCCGGCTGATCCGGTGCGTCGATGCGCTTTTCCTCAGCCGGTTCCGCCGCAGACTCCGCAGCCGCCTCTTTCGGCGTGCCCGTTTCCTCCTTCGGCGCCTCCTGTTGGGGGATTTCCGGCTTGCGGGGTGCCTTTTCCTGGGCAATCGCTTCCGCCCGGGCCTTCGGCGCTTCCTTTTGCGCGTCCGGCTCCTCGCCCATGCGCGCGGTCACCGTTGCGCTGGTCGTCTTGCTGCGACGCTGCTGATCCTCCGCCCGTTCATACTGCCGTTCCAGTTTTTCCAGGAACTGGCCGCATTCGCGCTCTACATCCTTTGCGTTGCGTGCCATCTTCAGCACCTCACACTCCATATTGGATTTTGCTGCAAGGCGTGCGCCGCTTTTTGCGCACAATCCTTCAGTCTTGCTAATTATACTCTTTATCATTATACCACACCGCGGGTAAATATCAAGTCATTTCGCAAAAAGTAGCGTAAATTTCCACCCCGCGCGCCCTTTCACCCTGTTTTCCCCGCCTCGCTGCCTCATTTGGCGCAAAAAAGACCCGGAGTAATCAGAAAATACATGGAGCGCGCCCTGTCCGCATAGAATCAATCGAGGTGATTTGATATGTCCGTTCATGCGCTCTTTCGTATGGCGCGCCGCCTGTATCCCGTCGAGCCGCAGGCCGCCGCCCCGTCCTTCTCGCCCGCCCCCGCGCCGGCGCCCCCGCCTTCGCCGTCCCCGATCGCGCCGCAGGTCTTTCGGCCCTCTCACGCGCTCTACTCCAGCATCACCGGCCGGCACGCGCAGCTTCAGAGGGCCCGGGCCGCCTGGCAGCCGCCGCAGCCCGCCCCGAGCGCACAGCCTGCCTCAAAAACGCCCGATACGGCCCCGAAAACGCCCGATTCCGTCCCGCTGGAAGCGACCTGAAGCGACGCACGCGCCTTTTCGACAGCCGAACGCCATGCCAATGATCATCGGTGAAATCCGCCGCTACCTACGCGACAACAACCCGATCCGCGTCAGCCGCTCCCTGCGCGATCTGGCCTACAGAGCGCTGCGCACTCGCGAGGCGCTGACCAGCAGCCGCGGCCTGGAGCCGTCCATATCCGAGATCGCCCGGGCCATGGGCCAGGAGGAGGCCGACGTGGTGCTCGCGCTGGAGGCCATACAGGACCCGGTTTCGCTGTTCGAGCCGGTGTTTCAGGAGGGCGGCGACGCGGTCTGCGTGATGGATCAGGTGCGCGACGCAAAGGTCAGCGAAAACGACTGGGTGCGCTCGCTGGCGCTGCGGCAGGCGCTCGAGCACCTGGACGCGCGCGAACGCGGTATCATCGAACGCCGCTTCTTCGAGGGGCGCACGCAGATGGAGGTCGCCTCGGAGATCGGCATCTCGCAGGCGCAGGTCTCCCGCCTGGAAAAGGCCGCGCTCAAGCAGATGCGCCGTTACGTCTGAGGGAAAAGCGGCCGCGGCATGCAAAGGAATGTTCGCAGAGTGGCGATTTTTCGCAGGCGAATCCGGCAAAACATCAAACTTTTTCCGAGCGTTTGACTCAACGCGCTTCAGATCATCCGTTTTAATGCGAACCGGATTCCGCCAGCGAGAGCGCTCCGTACAATGCACATCCGCCGTTTCCGTGGGAAGCGGTTCGGTCTCGACGCCTCGGAAAGAAGTCTGCGTGTTTCCGCAAACGTCCGCATTTTCCCGGCATATCAGCTTGCCGCGAGGACGGGACTCCGCACGATTCTCGAACTTACGCGGCTCTGCGGCGCGAAGCGTGCGGTTCCCGCCGGGCGGAAGCGAACTCGCCTATAGAATAGAAAGGTCTGCGCGATTTGCCGTTTCACGAACATCCATTGTTTCATAGCGGGAATCGTATTGCTTTTCCGGACGCAAACCGTCCCCAGGGAGCTTTTCCCCGGGGACGGCCTGTTTTTATTCAGTTATTCGCCGCGAACCGTGCGCAGCAGCTGTTCAAAGAGTATGCGGTGCGAGGCGTAGACCTGCTCGCAGGTATAGTGCGTGCCGGGCTCATCGACGACGCACTGGTTGCTCTCGAAGGTCGCGCTGACCGCGCCGCAGACGTGATGCAGCGCGCTGGTCAGGTTGAAGGAGGGCGGCGTCGCGCCCTGTTCCCTGCCCGGCAGGTCGCGCACGTGGAAGGCGAGGCCCTGCGCCCCGGCCACCTCGTTGCAGCGGATGGCGAGGCTTCTGAGTGCCTGCTGGCACTCGAGGGTGACGTAGTCGGGCTGCAGCAGGTCGTTGACCGAGTTGGAGCCGCCGTGCATCTGGATCACCCAGTCGGCCGCCTCCGCGTCGCACAGGTCGAGCAGCGCCTGCGTCTCGCGCGCCATCGGATGGAAGAAGTTGTCGTGCATCAGGTTCACGCCGTCGTCGTTGTAGTACCCGCCCAGGAAATCCACGTAGTCCCTGATCGGGTGCTGCTTTTTGCACTCCGGCCAGCCGCACAGGCTGCCGTCCTTCCAGGTTCCCTGCATCCAGTACCGCAGCTCGTACCCAGTGCAGCCGATCATCGAGGCGGGCTGAACGCGCGCGCGGCCGTCCGCGTTGCAGACCGGCACGATCACCAGCCGCACGCCCTCCGCCGCCTCGACCAGCGAGGGATACGCGTCGCCGCGCAGGTCCTTTCCGGTTTCCATGAGCGAAATCAGGTTGACCAGCGCGGCCGTGCCCTCGGTTTCGCCGCCGTGTACCGCGCCCAGCAGCGCCACGACCGGCTTTTTGCCCTCTACAGGCGCATAGCAACTCTTATCGTGCGCGCCGCAGGCCGAGCTGTAGTTAGCGCGGCGGGTGAATTCCTGTTTCCCGCCATAGGCAAAGGCCCAGACGTCGCGGCCGCCGGCGCTTTTGCACAGGCTCCAGGTCTGCGCGCGGCGGGCCTTTTTCGCCCAGGATTCGATGGTTTCAAGGTCTGTCTTCCAGAAGGCGGGGGCGTTCTGCATGGGGATATACCTCCTTTGTTTGTGACCGGGCGCGGGACGCTAGCCCTTGATCGCGCCGAGCATGACGCCCTTGACGAAGAAGCGCTGCAGGAAGGGATAAATGCACAGCACGGGAATCGTGGAGGCGATGATGGTCGCGTACTTGACGGCCTCGGAATAGGCCGAGAAGTTGTCGTAGCCCGAGGTTTCGGTGTCCAGGTTGGAGGTGCCCGAGATCAGGATCTCGCGCAGGATGACCTGCAGGGGGAACAGCTGGCGGTCGCGCAGGTAGATGGTGGCGGGGATGTAGCTGTTCCAGTTGGCGACGATGATGTACAGCGCGATGACCGCGATGACCGGCAGAGCCAGCGGAATCATGATCTTGATGAGGATGACCCAGTCGTTCGCGCCGTCGATGCGGGCGGACTCCTCCAGGCTGGCCGGGATGCCTCTGAAGTAGGTCATCATCATGATGATGTTGTAGGTGCTCAGGAGGCCCGGCAGGATCATCGCCCAGCGGGTGTTCACCAGCCCCAGAGTGACCACGACCAGGTAGGTGGGAATCAGGCCGCCGCCGAAGAACATCGTGATGGTGATCATGGTCAGAAACACGTTCTTGCCGGGCATGTAGCTGCGGGAGAGCACGTAGCTGGCCATGATGGTCAGGGACAGGCCCAGCACGGTGGACGCGCCCACGTAGATCAGCGTGTTGCCGTAGCTCATCCACAGCATGGCGTGCTGCAGGATCAGCTTATAGGCATCCAGCGAGAAGCCGCGCGGCCACAGCAGCAGCTTGCTGCCGTTATACAGCGCCACCGGGTCGCTGACCGAGGCCATGACCACGTACCAGCAGGGGTACAGCGTGGCGACGGTAATCAGGATGAGCAGCGCATAGACAATCACGTCGAAGACGCGGTCGCTCCAGGTTTTCGATTCAATCATTGCCATGGTTTTCCCCTCCTCAGAACAGGCCGGTCTGGCCGAAGTGCTTGCTGAGGCGGTCGGCCATCAGAAGCAGCGCGAAGTTGATGATCGAGTTCATCAGACCCACGGCGGACGCGAAGGAATACTTGCCGTCCACCAGGCCGCGGCGGTAGACATAGGTCGAAATGACGTCCGCCGTCTCGTACACGGAGGGATTGTACAGCAGGATAATCTTTTCAAAGCCCACCGACATGATGCTGCCGATGCGCAGAATCAGCAAAATCGTGATCGTCGGCAAAATGCCGGGCAGGGTGACGCTCCAGATGCGCCTGAGCCGCCCCGCGCCGTCCACCGCGGCCGCTTCGTAGAGCTCCTGATCGATGGCGGAGAGCGCCGACAGATAAATGATCGAGTCCCAGCCGACGTTCTGCCAGATGCCCGAGGTGATATAGATCGGGTAGAACCACTTGGGTTGTATCAGAAAGTCCACCGAGGCGAGCCCCAGTCCGTTCAAAATGGTGTTGAACAGGCCGCGCGTGGCGCAGAAATCGCGCACCATGGCGCAGATGATGACCAGGGAAATGAAGTGCGGCATGTAGGTGATGGTCTGGACGGCCTTCTTAAAGTGCGCCGCCTTGACCTCGTTGAGCAGGATGGCCAGGATAATCGGGGCCGGAAAGCCGAAGATCAGCCCCAGACAGCTGATGGACAGGGTGTTGCGGATGGTCTGCCACGCGTACTCGGACTGGAAAAAGTCGATGAAGTGCTTCAGGCCCACCCATTTGCTGCCCAGAATGCCCCGGGCGACGCGGTAGTCCTTGAAGGCGATCACCAGACCCGCCATGGGCAGGTAGTGAAAGATGACGTAGTAGGCAACGACCGGGATTATCATCAGGTAGAGTATCCAGCACCGCTTAAAGGCCATGCGGATGCGTTCCGGTCGGTTCAAGCGCGCGTTGACAGCGGCCATGTTCCAATTCCTCCTTGTATACTGTTTGGCGGCCGGCCGCGCCGGTCAAGCGCCTGTGGGAACGTTCGAGAGGCGGCTTTCCTGACCGGGCAGTGCCCGGCCCCACTTGCTGCCGCGGATTCTATTGACGACTTCGGGAGCCATAGATTGAAGCCCCCGAAGTCTGTGAATTCCCGGAAAGCTCGATAGGATGCAGCTCTCTCGACCGGGCAGTGCCCGGCCCCACTTGCTGCCGCGGATTCTATTGACGACTTCGGGAGCCATAGATTGAAGCCCCCGAAGTCTGTGAATTCCCGGTAAGCTCGATAGGATGCAGCTCTCTCGACCGGGCAGTGCCCGGCCCCACTTGCTGCCGCGTATCCTATTGACGACTTCAGGGGGCATAAATTGAAGCCCCCGAAGTCTGTGAATCCTTTAGAGAAAACCGGCAGGGGTGGCAGCGGCGGGGAGAAGCACTCCTCCCCGCCGCAGGACGCGTTACTTGTCCGCGTACAGGGTGTCGTAGACCTCCTGATAGGCGGCGAGCACGTCCTCGATGCCCATGTCCTTCAGCTTCTGCTGAATGGCGGGAATCTCATCGAGAGAGGTCTGGCCGTTGACCAGCTTGTCCATCTGGGTGGTGATGTAGGTGTCCAGGTCGACCAGCTTGTCGTTGATCTCCTCCTGCTGCTCGGCGGTCAGCGCCAGCGTGGGCAGCAGACGGGAGATGTCGTAGTCGGCCTTCCAGCCGTCGGCCGCGGCCGCGGAGAAGGGATGCATGGTCTCCTTGAAGCGGGTGGAGGACATGTGCTCCGGGAACGCGGAGGTGCCGGAGATGGAGTACAGGTACTCCACGCCCTCCGTCGCAGCGATGTCGGGGTTGGCCGCGATGGCGCCGGTGTAGTCGATCTGCGGCACGCCGTTCTCGTCGTACTCGAAGGAGTAGTGCTCCAGGCCGTAGTTGAACAGCAGGCTGCCCTCGTCGCTGTAGATGTAGTCGATCCAGGAGCAGACCTTCTCGGGCTCCTTGCACACGCCGGTCAGAGCGGCCTGCGCGCCGGTGAACAGGGTGATGTACGCCTGCTCGAAGACGTAGGCGGGGCTGTCGGCGGTCAGCTTCAGGTTGGGCAGACCCACGGCGGCGAACTGACCCTCCACCGCGTCGGGGTTCATGGCGTTGTTCATCTTGGTGGGCTGGATGCCGTACTCCATGCCGACCTGGTTGTTCATGTACTTGCCGTCCAGCGCGGTACGGTCCTGGGTGGCGTAGTCGGGATCGAGCAGGCCCTCCTCATAGAGCTTGCGGACATAGGACACCGCCTCGGTGAACTCGGGCAGCAGCATGCCGTGGGTGACCTGGCCGTCCACCAGCTGATAGCTCCAGTGCACGCCGTAGGCCCACATGAGGTTGTAGGGAGACCAGCCGTTGAGGTTGCCGGCCAGGCCGGACATCGGCCACTCGTCGTTCACGTCGCCGTTGCCGTTCATGTCGTGCTCCTTGAAGTACTTGAGCACGGTGTACAGCTCGTCCAGCGTGGTGGGCTTTTCAAGGCCGGCCGCCGCCAGCCAGTCGCCGCGGATGTTGGGGCCCGTGTAAATGACGCCGTGCTGGATGTCGGAGATGTAGTACATCTTGCCGTCGATGGACAGGGTGGGCTTCCAGTAGGGCACCTCCTGGATGGCGGCGTAGTAGTTGGGCATGTGCTCGGGGATCAGGTCGGTCAGATCGATGATCACGCCGTCCTCCTCCCACAGGGGCGCGCCGCCGGTGACGGTCTTCCAGTTGATGCCGACGATGACGTCGGTCAGCGTCTTGGAGGCGACCATCAGGTTGAGCTGGGTCATCGCGTCCGCGCCGGCGGCCAGATGCTGGAAGTCGACGTGGGTGCCGGTGCGCTTTTCAAGCTCCTGCCAGTAGTAGGTCTCGTTGTAGTTGGTGACGCCGATCTTGGAGAGGTGCTCAGACATGCCGGTGAATACGCTCACCGTTTCGGGGTACTCGACGGCGGTCTCCGCAGAGACGCCCGCGCAGCCCAGCGCGCCGAGCATCAGCGCCAGGGCCAGGATCAGGGACAGGGTCTTTTTCATGGGGTTTCTCCTTTCTTACTTGCGGCGGACGACTCCTTACAGAAGCGCCCGGCCGGCTCTTGCGTACAATCCGCGTCCAAGCGTCCGCCGACTGCCTTAACACCATATTACCACTGCGCGCACAGTTTTTCCACTTTCAATTCTTGCGCGGACTGTCATATTTTGCGTTTTGCGACTGTCATTTTTTGATTTTGGATATTTTTCTCTCATTCAGGGGTGATATATTGCCCGATTTGTGATACAATATGCTTATTACTGCGTGCTTGGACGAAGGAGCGTGGCTTTCCCATGGAGAAGACAAACATCAGACGGCGGCGGCCGTTTTACGATCTGTTTCTAAAGATGACGCTGATTTTACTGATTCCGCTGACGCTGATCCTGAGCATCTTCACCTACGCGCTGGAAAAGGTCGTCCTCAGGGACTATGAGGTCATGAACACCCAGATGATCGACGAGGTCAGCCGGAGCATCGACCAGAGCGTATCCTCGCAGATCAACATGGCCTACTCCCTGCGCATGCTCGACTCGCTCAAGCAGCTATCCGCCAACCTGCTGGAGAATACCGTCGAGGTGCAGAAGGCCTACCGGGAGCTGCGCAGCATCCTGGCGTGCAGCATCTACAACGACCTGGCCGAGACGGTGGCCGTGTACTTTCCGGAGCAGAACCGCGTGGTCTCGACCGACGGCTCGGTCTCCCTCGCTTCCGATTTTTATACGCGCTACGTCGGCTATGAGCAGATGACGGACGACGAGTTCTATTCGCTCGTGGAGAGCACGAAGGGACATTGCTACCTGCCTGCCGCTTATGCCTCGGCCGTGTTCAAGCCGAGCCGGGACATCGTGACCTACATCCAGCCCATCCAGCTTGGGTACCTCGCCCCGCGCGCCTGCTACCTGGCCGTCATCACCGGGGAGACGCTCACCCGGCGCGTGCTGGGCAGCTTCGAGGGAGGCGCGCAGTTCCGCCTGATCGACGAGAGCGGCGCGGAGCTGTACCGCTCGGCGGAAGTTCAGGACGGCTGGAGCGCCAAAGAGGCCTCCGGAAGCGTCCGGGACGCCGACCGGGTCAAGTATCGCGTGTTCACGCCCGAGACGCTCTCCTGCGGACTGCGGCTGGTGTTCTACGTGCCCGAGTCGGCGGTCATGCGCTCGATCAACCGGTTCGTGCTGATCTGCATCCTGGCGATGGCGGCGTGCGTGATCGTGGGACTGATCCTGGCCGACCGGCTGACCTGGCAGCTGTACACCCCCTACCGCGAGCTGCTGACCACCTCCTTCCCGGAGGGACTGCAGGGCGAGACCCCCAGCATGGGCGAGGGCTTCCGCCTGATCGCCGGGCGCATGCTCGAAACCCAGCAGATGAATTCCCGCTTCCAGCAGGAGCTGCAGACCTACTTCACCGCCGCCCGCGACAACGCGCTGATCAACCTGATGATCCGCTGCGCCTATCTCTCCGACGAGGAGCTCTCCGAGGCGGCCGAGCTGTGCAAGCTGCCGGTGAGCTACTATTCCTACCAGCTGGCCCTGTTCAAGTCACCCACCGCCGACTTCGAGCTGCCCGAAGCCAACGCGGAGGCCGACGAGGACGCCGTGCTGCTGACCGCGCGCCTGTCCGGCCGGCAGTTCGTCGCCATCGCCGCGCGCGCCGGAAAGGACGCGCCCGACCCGCTCGAGGGACTGATTGCCCAGTCCGGAGGCGCCTTCCGCGTGGGCAAAAGCCGGGTGCACGGCAGCATCCGCGACCTGGGGCGCTGCATCAGCGAGGCCGACGCCGCCTTCCGCGCCGAAAAAGCGCCCGCCAGGGCGACGGACAGCCTGTACTACCCCATCGAGCGCGAGCTGCAGCTGATCGCCGCCACGCGAGACGGCCTATACCCGGACGTGAGCCGGCTGCTGACCGACATTCGCGACTACAACCTCGCCGCCGCGCCCGGGGACGAAGCGCGGGAAGCCGACCTGTACGGCCGTCTGTGCGTGACCGCGCTCAAGGCCATCGAGCAGACGCCGGCCGAGCTGCGCGCCTCGCTCGAGGAGGAGGCGAAACGCCTGCAGGCGAGCCGGCTGACCGGCGAGGCGCGGTTCCGCGAGATTCTCTCCTTCTACGAGCGGCTGTGCGGCGCGACCTCGAACGACATCCACCAGAAAAACCAGGCGGTCATCGAAAACGTGCGCGAATACCTGAACGAAAACTATCCGGATCCCACGCTCTGCCTGGACAGCGTGGCCGAGCACCTGGGCGTGTCCTACTACTTCCTGTCGCGCATTTTCAAGAGCGAGACCAACCAGTCGTTCTCCGACCTGCTGGGCGACGTGCGCGTCTACCGGGCGATGGAGCTGCTGCGCACCACTGCGCTGCCCGTGCAGGAGGTCTGCGCTCAGGTCGGCTATACCAACTGGTCCACCTTCCTGCGCGCCTTCCGCAAGCGCGCGGGCACCACGCCGCTTCAGTACCGCAATCTCTTCGGCGCGAAGTGAGGCGCGGGATAAAACATCGCTCCCTGACAGACCTGTCAGGGAGCGATGTTTCGGAGGGAGGAGGCGGATCAGAGCCTGGCCGCGGTCGCGGTTTCGGGGGCGACGGTCACCTCGATCATCTGGCCATCGTCTGCGGTGATGCGGGTAGTCTGGGCCTGGTCGGTGTAATTCCACAGAGTGAAGCCCAGTTCGTTTTTCGCATTGCGCCAGCCCTTGACCAGCACGCAGGGGTTGGAGGCGGTGAAGCCGTCGGTATCGACAAAGCGACCCTCGTGCACGAACTCGGCGTACTCGGTGGAGACGGCGTTGAGCTGCTTGAGGTAGGCGGCGTAGCTGGGGATGTCCTTAAGGGAACCGCAGCAGCGCCAGATGGTCATGTCGAAGCGCAGGCCGAGCAGGAAGGAGTAGCCGGCGTAAGCACGGTAATGATTCTCGTCCTCGCCGCACTCGCGGTTGGTCATGACCAGCTCGGGGAAGGTGTAGCGGTACATCTCGCGCAGGGTCGAGTCCTGCTTCCACGCGTCGGGATTCTCCTTATAGGAAGCGGGATCCATATAGCGCCGTTCCGGATGGGTGGCGTGGCCCTGAGCGACGTCCATGCTCATGCCGTAGATATCGACGTTGTGCTCCATCAGGATGACCTTGTCCTCGCCGTAGCTCCTGACCACCCTGCGCAGCTCGGCGAACAGGCGCGCCTTGCTTTCATTGGCCTGAGAAGGCTTTTTATGGGTGTGGTTCTTGGCGTAGCAGAAGAAGGGCTCCAGGCCGCCCAGGTCGTAGAGCACGCCGTCCGCGCCCATCTCCATGCACTGCCGGGCCGCCCAGATCATCTTTTTCTGCCACAGCTCGCTGCCCGGGCAGGCGCGGTACATGGGCATGGGCGGGTTGCCGATCTTGCGGTAGGTGCCCTCGCCGCAGTAGGTTTCGGCAAAGGGAATGTCCAGACCCCAGATCGACTTCATGGTCGCCTCGGCGCCACCCTCCTTGAGGTAGAAGTCGCTGCGGTAGTCGATCAGCGAGTAGCTCAGGAACATGAGCACCCTGCCGCCCTTTTTGTGCACGTACTCGATGCCCTCGCGCAGCTTTCCCTCGCCGCCCATGCGGTCATCGACGATATAGTCGGGCCACATCCGGGCAAAGCCGCCCTTTTCCCAGCCCAGCAGGAACAGCGTGTTAAAGCCGTTTTCCTCCAGCTCGTCGTACAGCGCGGGGATCTGGCTATAGTCCCAGTTGATTTCACAGTGGTGCTGCTTCATGATGACGCGCAGCCAGCCCTTGAAATCCTGGCACCACTTGGGGCGGTCGGGCGCGATAAAGCCGCCCTTTTCGTCCATCCAGGCGCGGTACATCTTCGCGCCGGCGTGCCAGTCGCCCAGGTGGGGCCTGAACACCAGCGGCGCGCCCGTCCAGCACTCGCCTTTTTCCAGCATTGGATAGCGGATGAAGCCCATCCTCAGCAGGTTGAGCTTCACGTCGCGCTCGACGTGCAGGCACAGCGCCTGATGATCCGCGTCCTCGGATGCGCAGTACAGGCCCTCTCCTTCATTATACCAGTCGTACCACTGCATCGAGCAGCGGCCGTAGAGCGCGTCCATGTCGGTGTGGAACTGGTCGTGCCGCTCGTACTTGCGGAAGCCCGCGTAGGTGGACAGGTCGTTATAGGCGGGATTTTTGACCTTTTTGCCCAGGTCGTCCGGCCAGGCGATGTAGTCGTTTTCCGGCGTGCCGGACAGCGAGCGCATGCCGGCCGCGGGGGTCAGCTGCAGCTCGATCAGCTTGGCCTGGTCGTCATGATTTTCGGCCTCGGCCACGACAGTCAGACCCTCGTCGGTCATCGCAAAATGCAGCCTGAGCAGGAAATTCACCCGGCGGCCGTCGCCCTGCAGCGAGTCGTAAGTCAGGGTGAAGCCGTTTTCCTCGTCGGTGCGGGTAAAGGCCTGGCCCTGCGCCCAGATCGGGATCTCGACGCGCTCGGTGCCCTCGGAATAGATGATCTTCCAGATTTCCGCCGGTTCATAGACGTATTCGTGGCAGGTCAGCCGGTTATAGACCGAGACCACCTGGCCGTGCTCATTGATCGCGTAGCGCATGGTTTTGCCCTGCAGTGTCTTCATGTCGTCCTCCTTGTGCTCCGTTGATTCTGTGTCCCTATTTTAACCCAGTCTGGCACAAAAAGCAAGTGGAATCCGAAATAATTCAGCAGAAAAATTTTCGGATTTTGAAAGTTTTTTGTTGCACTTTCGGCCGGGCTGTGGTATAGTATTTGCAGAAAACTTTCACTTCAGGAGGATACATGCTATGCTGGATATTAAACGCAAGCCGAAGATGGGTCTGTTCCTGCTCGCGCCCGAGCGCTTCACCAAGCTGGGCGAAGGCACCGCGCGCGGCTCCTACTTCGAGCGCAAGCAGCACGAGGCCGAGTGGATGGTCGAGTCCTGCAAGACCATCGCCGACGTGACCTTCACCGGCGTGACCTACAACGCAAACGACGTGCGCCGCGCCATCGACGCGTTCGTCAGCGCGAAGGTGGACTACGTGCTGGCCATCTACCTGTCCTGGGCCGAGGACTTCCACTGGATTCGCTTCCTGCGCGACATGCCCCCCTGCCCCATCCTGTTCATGCACCGCATGCGCGATGAGATCGTGCTGGGCGACACCCACGATGACGATGAGTTCGCCGAGTACCTGTGCTGCGGCGGCCTGGTCGGCTCTCTCGAGGCCAGCGGCTCCGCGACCCGCTTTAACCGCCCGATGATGGCCCGCGCCATCGGTACGTGGGACGACGTGATCAGGCGCGCAAAGACCTTCGGCAACGCCGCCCGCGCCCGCGCCCTGCTCAAGGACGGCACGTTCGGCCTGCTGGCCAGCTTCAACGAGGTCATGTGGAGCACCTACGTCGATCCCTACTCCGTGTTCCAGAAGCTGGGCCCGGAGCTGCGCTTCCTGTCGATCGCCGAGCTAACCGAATACATCGAGGCAGTCTCCGTCGAGGAAGCCACCGCCGTCAAGAACGAAATCGCCTCCAAGTACGAGGTGCTGCCCAACGTGGACGACGTGAAGTTCCTGGCCTCCGTGCGCGCGACGATGGGCATGGAGCGCATGGCCGAGGCGTATAACCTCGACCTGCTGGTGCTCAACGACATCGACACGATGATGTTCAAGTACGTCGGCCTGCGCCCCGGCTTCTGGCCCACCCCCGCCTGCAAGGGCACGATGGTGGTGCCCGAGGGCGACGTGGGCAGCGGCGTGGCCTGCTACCTGCTTAAGCTGCTGACCGGCAATCAGGTCAACTACATCGAGCCCTTCCACATCGACAAGCCCACTGACACCTTCGAGGGCGGCCATGCCGGCCCCAACGACTACACCGACCCGCGCGGCAAGTGCAAGATTTCCTCCGACGTGCGCTTCGCCAAGACCAAGTGGAAGTACGCCGGCGCACCGTTTGCCTGGTACACCTTCCCGGCCGGCGAAAAGACCATGCTGCACTGCTCGCAGCAGACCGGCAAGTTCCAGCTGGTCTCCACCCGCATCGAGGCGCTGCCCACTGAGCATCACCTGGCCACCTACTCTCACAGCCGCTTCCGCCCGATCGGCCAGACCTGCGAGGAGCTGTTCGGCAAGCTGCTCAACGTCGGCGTGACCCAGCACTACGGCATCGTCGACGGCGACTGCCAGGCCGCCCTGCGCGACTTCGCCATGATGATGGACTTCGACTACACTGAGGTGTAATCTTCGACCCCGTGCCGGAGAGGGACGCTCTCCCTCCCCGGCGTTTTTCTGCATTCCAATGACAGCAGGCGCATGTCGCCTGCCGAAAGGAGTCAAGCTATGGATTATCAGGAGTATCGCAGGCGCGTTTGGGGCTGCTACACCGGCAAGGCGGTGGGCGGCACGCTGGGCATGCCGTTTGAGGGCGACCTGTCCACGCGACGCCTGACCGGCTACGAGCCCGAGCCGACCAAGATGCTGCCCAACGACGACCTCGACCTGCAGATCATCGACCTGGAGATCGTGCGCAGGTACGGCCTGCCGGTCAACCGGTATCACCTCTCGACGATGTGGAATCACCTGCAGGACGCCGGCCCGGACGAGTACGGCGCGGCGCGCTGGAACGTGGCGCTGGGGCGGCTGGCTCCGCTGTCGGGCTATTTCTGCAACAAGTTTTACGCGGGCATGGGCGCGGCGATCCGCAGCGAGCTGTGGGCCTGCCTGGCTCCGGGCGATCCGGAGCTGGCGGTGCGGCTGGCGCGCGAGGACGCCTGCACCGACCATTACGCCGACGGCCTGCACGCCTGCCTGTTCCTGACCGCGGTGGAGAGCGCCGCGTTCGTGGAGAGCGACCTGCATAAGCTCGTGGATACCGGGCTACGCTTCCTGCCCGAGGACTGCCGCCTGGCCAGGGGGCTGCGGGACAGCTTCTCCTACTGGGCGGAGACGCGCGACCCCTACGCCGCCCGCGAGCTGCTGCTGCGCGACTATTACGTGCAGAACTGGACGGACGTGACCATCAACCTGTGCCTGATTCTGATCTCCTGGCTGGCCTCGGAGGGCGACTTCAGCCGCGCCATCTGCATTGCGGCCGGCCTGGGCTACGACACCGACTGCACCGCCGCCACGCTGGGCTCGATCATGGGCATCATTCACCCGGAGGCGATTGCCGAGAGATGGCTGCGGCCGATCGGGGACAGGCTGGTGCTTTCCTCGAGCATCATGGGCCTGCATGAGCCGGAGACCATCGGCGAGTTCAGCGACCTGGTGGCCGCGACGGCGGTGGAGGTGCTCAATTACTACGGCTCGACGGTGTGCCTGACCGGCCTGCCAGTGGAAAAGCTGCCGCCCATGCACGCGCCCTGGACGAGCGACACGCGCGCCGCGGACGAGATGGACTGCCCGCACGAATCGCTGCTGGCCGTCACCCCGCTGTGCGCGCGGCTGATCTATCCCGAGGAGGTATCGCTCGCGCCGAAGACCGAGGGCGTGTTCCGCCTGGCGCTGCGCAATCCCTGCGATCAGCCCCTGCGCGGCCGCTTCACCCTGAGCGTGCCGGAGGGCTGGCTGGTCGAGCCGAAGAGCTTCGACTTCGCCATCTCCCCCGCGCAGAGCGAGCAGTTCTGCTTCTGCGTCGTGCCGGGCGAGATGGCCAAGCGACGCGCGCGCAGCAACCCCATCGACTTTGACTTTACGCTGGAAAGCGGCGTGCGCTTCAGCGTGACGGGCGATTTGCCCGTGACCATCCCGTGGCTGCGCACCAACCTGGACACCGGCAAAACGGAGGTCGTCGAGGCGCACGCGGTGTTCCAGGCGGTGCCCGAGGGACACTACCTGTACAGAACCGCGCTCAAGGCCAATGTGAACATGCCGGTAAAGCTGGGCGCGATGTCCGAGCGCGCGCTGAAGGTTCGCATGAACGGCGAAGAGGTGCTCGTCACCGACGGCAGCTTCTACGTGCCCGCCTATCACCGCGGCAAGACCACCGTCGACCTGACCACCATCAAGGGACACGGCGGCTGGAACCAGGTCGAAATCGAGGTGCTGCCCGGCGCGCCCGGCGAGCTCTTCTTCGGCCTGGCCCGCCCGCACAACTGCTGCGAATGGCTCCAGGGCGCCGAGTACAGTCTCGCGCCGCTGGGGGAACGGTAGGGGCTACGCTGGGGAGGCCGCCTTTTTGACCGGGCAGTGCCCGGACCCACTTGCTGCCGCCAATCCACTCGACACGCGGTTCATTGGCGCGGCATACGAGGCCGCATGGCTCTTTGCCTCTCCCCAAACCCCTCACGAAAAGCACTATGATCCACGAAATGGAAAAGATAAGAGAAATGTGGGTCTCCGAATGAAATGTTGGAGTAACGGAGGATTGAAAGCATGGAACGACTGAAGAAAATCGGCGCGGTCGCGCCCAAGTGCGCGTCCGAAATCCGCGAAAGCCGCCTGGGTATCGGCTTTGAGAAGCTCGACCGCAACGTGTTCGACCCCGAAAAGGCCTACGACAAGCTGAGCAAAATCGGCGTGAAGCTGGTGCGCATCCAGTCCGGCTGGCAGCGCACCGAGCGGCAGGAGGGCGTGTACGACTTTTCCTGGATCGACTCGATCGTGGACAACCTGATCGCGCGCGGCATGGAGCCGTGGATCGACCTGTGCTACGGAAACGACCTGTACACCGAGATGGCCAAGACCGTGTTCGGCGCGGTCGGCTGCCCGCCCATCTTCAGCGAGCGCGAGAAGAAGGCCTGGCACGACTACGTGGTCGCGCTGGTGACCCACTTCAGGGGACGCGTGAAGTGGTACGAAATCTGGAATGAGCCGGACGGCCGCCACTGCTGGAAGCACGGCGTGAACGCGACCGAAACCGCCTATTTTAACATCGACACGGCCAGGGCGATCAAGGAGGCCGACCCCGAGGCCAAAGCCATCGGCGGCACGCTGTGCGGCATCCGCCTGGACTACTTCAACGAGATGTTCGAGGCGGGCATGGCCGACTATGTGGACGCGGTGTCCTTCCACCGGTATCGCGCCAACGAGCTGGACTCCGTGAAGGAAATCAGGGCGCTGCGCGCGCTGATCAACCGCTACAACCCCAAGGTGGAGATCATCCAGGGCGAATCGGGCACGCAGTCCTCGTCGAAGGGTGCGGGCGCGCTGCGCGGCGGCGCGTGGACCGAGCGCAAGCAGGCCAAGTATCTGCTGCGCCAGCGCGTGGCCGACCTGTCCAGCGAAGTGACCTTCACCTCGCACTTCACCTGCGTGGACATGATCGAGGCGCTCAACGGCACCGTGGGCGACAAGGCGAGCTACCTGGACTACGGCTACTTCGGCGTGCTGCGCGCGGACTTTGACGAGAACGGCTTCTCGACCGGCGACTACTCTCCCAAGCAGGCCTACTTCGCCTATCAGACGCTGTGCGCGCTGTTCTCGGACAACGCGCGGCCGCTGGAGCTGCCCATCTTCCGCTCCTGGCGCGACTCGAAGCGCCTGTTCGGAACCGACTATCAGGGCGACGCGCTGATGACCGCCGGCTTTGAGAAGGACGGCGCGTATGCCTTCTGCTACTGGTACGCGGCCGACCTGATGACCACCGACTACGAGGGCACGGAGACCTTCAAGGTCGCCTCGCTGCCCGGCCCGATCCGCCTGATCGACCCGATGGACGGCAGCATTTACGAGGTGCCCGAGAGCATGATCGAGGTGCAGGAGAAGGGCCACGGCACGGGCCTGACGCTGCTGAACCTGCCGCTCAGGGACTATCCGCTGATCCTGACCTTTGGCGATTTCAAATAACGACCGCAATCCTGAGGAGGATATTATGCAAAGCGTTATGCTCGCGATTGACGCGGGCGGCACCAATTTCAAGTACGGCCTGATGACCCGTTCCTGCGACATGGTTTCGCCCTGTCTGCAGATCGCGGTACAGGCCGAAGGCAGCGCGCGCCAGATCGAGGATTCCTGGCGGCAGCTGAGCAAAAACGCGCTGGAAATCGCGCAGAGCCTGGGCGTGAACATCGGCAGGGTGTGCGTTTCCACGCCCGGCCCGTTCGACTTTTCCGCGGGCATGTCCAGGATGCGGCACAAGTTTCCGGCGATCTACGGCCTGCCCATCCGGCCCTGGGTGCAGGGCGAGCTGGGCGACGTGCCGGTGGATTTCCTGCACGACTCGACCGCGTTCATCCTGGGCGAGCTGCGCAAGGATCTGATCGACCCGGCCTGCGTAATGCTGGGCACCGGGTTCGGCTTCGCCTGCATGAAGGAAGGCAAGGTGCTGGTGGACGAGACCCGCACGCCCGCCGTGGTGCTGTGGAACCGTTCCTTCCGCGCGGGCACGGTTGAGGACTACATTTCCCGCCGGGCTATTCGCGCGTCCTACGCCAAGAAGGCGGGCACCGACGGCAGGGATGACGTGAAGGAAATCGCACAGAAGGCCCGCCTGGGCGACCGCGCGGCTTCTCAGGTGTTCGACGAGCTGGCCGACGATCTGGGTGAGCTGCTGAGCGGCGTACTGCCGAAAATCGGCAGCGGCGCGCTGATACTGGGCGGCCAGATCTCGCTGTCCGGCGACCTGTTCGCGCCCCGGCTGCAGGCGCAGCTGTCCTGCCCCCTAGTGCTCAGCGCTCATCCCGACGCGGCAGCGCTGATCGGCTGCGCGCGGTTCGCGGCCATGGGCGGCGCGCAGGGCGCGGAGCGTGTCGTGCGGTAAGATACGCCGGGGATATCCTGGCGCCGTCTCCGGCAGCCTCCCCCGAAATACACTTTTACGCCTGTCCGGCATGTCGGGCGGGCGTTCTTTTTGACGATTGACATTTGCGCGCGGAAGGGGTATAATCTGCGGACAAACGACTGACAGAGATTTTTCGGGGAGGAACACCGCAATGGAATTTGAACGCGTGACGACGACCGATCATCCGCTCTATCAGGACGCGCTGGCGCTCTACCGGGCCAGTTTTCCGCCGCATGAACAGCGGGAGGCCGCCTCGCAGCAGGCGATCCTGAGAAACGAAGCCTATCACTTCGACCTGCTGCTTGACGCGGGAGAATGGGTGGGCGAAGCGCTGTACTGGGACGCGGGCGACTTTCTGTACCTGGAGCACTTCTGCATCCGGCCCGAGCTGCGCAACCGCCGATACGGCCAGAAGGCGCTCGAGGTGCTGTGCAGGCGGCCGCTGATCCTGGAAATCGACCCGCCGGTCGACGAGATTTCGATTCGCCGGAAGGGATTCTACGAGCGCTGCGGACTGGTCGTAAACCCGTATCCGCACGTGCACCCGCCGTATCACGCGGGCAATCGCGGCCACGACCTGGTGCTCATGACCGCGCCCAGGCAGATCACCTCACAGGAATTCGACGAATTCACCCGGTTTCTGCGCGGCGTAGTGATGAAGGACGTTTACTAATAAGGATGCAGCCGGCAGGCTGAGCCTGCACCCACTTGCTCCCGCCGATTCTGGCGACGAATTCGGGAACCATAAATTGGAGTCCCCGAATTCTGCGGATTTCCAGAAAATTTCTGGAAATCATAAGTCGGCGTTGCCGACTCAGCTTGTCAAAAAAGGTTTTGACAAGCTGGTGGACGGGGAAGCAAGCTCCCCCGCCACTGCCACCCTCACCAGTCTCCGCTAAAAATCAAAGATTTTTCGGGCGCGGAGCCTGCAGGGAAACGATTTTTTCTCTGGAAAATGGGATTTTCCGGCGCAAAAATCGCCCCGTGCCCACCGTACACGCCGCTGGGCACGATTGAAAGTTCGAAAGGGCTGCGGCCCTCTCGAGCTCTCCGGGGGTTTTTTGACAGTCTGAGTCGGCGTTGCCGACAGCCACCTGCTGCCGCGCATCCTCTCGACGACCCTGAGGGCCATAAATGAAGCCCTCAGGGTCTCTGAATTCCCGAAATTCTCCGAGAATTTCCCGCGGCAGGCAGTGCCTGCACCCACTTGCTGCCGCCGGTTCTGGCGACGAAATTGGGAACCATAGATTGGAGTTCCCAATTTCTCCGGTTTTCCGGAATTCTCCGAAAAACTCCCGTCGGCGTTGCCAGCTCGGGCAGTGCAAATATACAGCGTGGGCATGGGGCGATTTTTGTAAATCACATTTTCCAGAGAAAAAACGTTTCTTGCTTCCCCAGCTGCCAGCTTGTTAAAACTTTTTTAACAAACATACCGGCGCCCTCCGCTGTGGAGAGCGCCGGTTGCTTAACGGTGGTTACTTCGCTTCGGGTTCGGGCTTCGTCTCGTCCTTCAGGGCGGCGCGCTGCTCGAGCACGCGGCGGATGTCGATGCCGGTGGACTCTCGCATGCCTTCCATGATCTGGCTGGCGCTGTTCATCACGTCGCGCACCACGCGAGTGGCGTTGCCGTCGCCATACATGACGATCTTGTCGGTCTGGGCGAGCGGGCTGGCGGCGTTCTTGACCACCTCGGGCAGGGCCTGCAGGTACATGTCCAGGATCGAGGCCTCGCCCATCTTGCGCTGCGCCTCCGCCTTCTTTTCGATGGCCTCGGCTTCGGCCAGGCCCTTGGCGCGGATACCGGCGGCCTCCTGCTCCATGGCGTAGCGCAGAGCTTCCGCCTCGGCCTTGCGGGCCTCAGCCTGCTGGATGGCCTCGTACTTCTGCGCCTCGGCCTCCTTCTGGCGGCGGATCA
Organism: uncultured Clostridia bacterium; assembly: GCA_934647305.1. Taxonomy (GTDB): domain Bacteria; phylum Bacillota; class Clostridia; order Christensenellales; family Aristaeellaceae; genus CAKUFI01. The sequence goes on from CAKUFI010000003.1 coordinate 27,985, forward strand.
GGTCGGCCTCCGCGTCCTTTTCGGCCTTGTACTTCATTGCGTCGGCCTGCTTGCGGATGTCCGCGTCCAGCTGACGCTCCTTGAGGGCGATGTCCTTCTCGGCCAGCTCGGCTTCCTTCTCGCGGCGGGCGATGTCGGCGTTGGTTTTGGCGACCTCAATGGTCTTGCGCTGGGACTCTTGCTGGATGGAGTAGGCCGCGTCGGCCTCGGCGCGCTTGGTATCGGCCAGCACCTTCATGTCGCCCTGCTGCACGGCAAGCTGCGCGTTCTGCTCTGCGATCTTCTTTTCGGCCTCGACCTTGATGGCGTTGGCCTCCTCCTGCGCCTTGCTGGTGGCGATGGCGATGTCGCGCTGGGCGTTGGCCTTGGCGATCTGGGCGTTCTTGCGAATCTGCTCCACGTTGTCGATACCCATGTTCTCGATGGTGCCGGCGCTGTCCTTGAAGTTCTGGATGTTGAAGTTGACCACCTCGATGCCCAGCTTCTCCATGTCGGGCACGACGTTTTCGGTGATCTTCTTGGCTACGCCCTGGCGGTCCTGCACCATTTCCTTCAGGCCGACCGAGCCGACGATCTCGCGCATGTTGCCCTCCAGCACCTGCGTCACCAGGCTGATGAGCTCAGTCTGCTTCATGCCCAGCAGCGACTCGGCAGCGCGCTTGAGCAGCTCGGGGTTGGAGGAAATCTTGATGTTGGCCACGCCGTCCACCGAGACGTTGATGAACTCGTTGGTGGGCACGGCCTCGCTGGTCTTCACGTCCACCTGCATGACCTTGAGCGACAGCTTGTCGACCCGCTCAAAGAAGGGCACCCGCCAGCCCGCGCGGCCGATCAGTATGCGGCGCTTACCCAGGCCGGAGATGATGTAGGCGGTGTCCGGCGGGGCCTTGAGATAGCCCAGCGCCAGCAGCAGCAGAAACAGGGCGATCAGGATACCCAGGATGGTGAGGATGGTTTCCATGGTTCTTTCTCCTTTCGTTCGCCGTTTTTTTCTTTCGGACAATTGTATTCTACCAGAGCGCGCCCGCACGCGCAAGAGAAGAGCGCCCGAATTCCGCAATTCAGGCGCTCAAATGTCAGTTTTTCCGCTCGATTTACTCCGCGATCAGGTGTGCCCGCTCCAGCGCCAGCACCACCAGCGGCACCACGATCAGGTGGCACACGATGCCCGGCACCGCCGTGAGCAGCGCGCCGCTCAAAAAGGCGCTGAAGGTGAAGCTGGAGGCGGTCAGGCCCGCGAGAAGCAGCCTGACCAGACCCCAGACGATCCGCCCGGCGACCATCGAGATGAGCAGCGAGACGTAGAGCCTCGCGACGCGCTTCAGGGGCAGCCTGCGATAGCAGATCGCCGCGACCACGCCGTAGGTCGCCAGCTCGAACGCCATCGACACGCCGGTCGGAAACAGCGGCGGCATATGGAACAGCAGATTGCGCAGGAGCGGCGCGATGAAGCCCACCGCCAGCGCGTACGGCCAGCCGCACACGAAGCCGCACAGGAAGGCCGGGATGTGCATCGGAGAAATCATCTTTCCGATCTGCGGGATCTGGCCGGTCAGGAAGGGCAAAAGCAGCGCCAGCGCCAGGAACAGTGCGGCAAGCACCAGGTTGCGGGTACGGGTCTTTTTCATGGGACAATACTCCTTTTTTTCGGCCTTCTGGCGCTTGTTTTTTCACTTTAAGGTACAAAAAGCGCCCCCTCGCGATTCTTCGCATGGGAGAGCTTTCGTCTGAATGATTGTTTCCGCGGGACGCGGCCCGACCGGGCGAGCTTCTGCCCGCCATTTTCTTCAGTATAGCGGAAGACGGGCGTTTTGTCAAGGTTTCGACAAGCTTTTTCACAGAAGCGGCCTTGACGCGCAGTGCGAAATGGGGCATAATATGATAGGATACGGATAGTGATTTTTGAAACGGAGACGCGTCATGCAGCACATCATCTGTGAAGTGGAAAAGGGCAGCATTGCCGATCAGCTGGGCATACGGCCGGGCGACTACCTGCTCGCCATCAACGGGCAGAACGTCGTGGACTGGCTGGACTACCAGGCCTTCTGCTGCACGGAAAAGCTGAGCCTGATCACCCGGCGAGACGACGAGGAAATCGTCTATGAGCTGGAAAAGGACGAGTACGAACCGCTCGGCCTGAAGTTTGACAGCCAGCTGATGAGCCGCGTGCGCGACTGCGTGAACCACTGCATGTTCTGCTTCGTCGACCAGCTGCCCGACCATGTGCGCCCGACGCTGCGCGTCAAGGACGACGACTGGCGGCTGTCGATGATGATGGGCAATTACGTGACGCTGACCAACGTATCCGATAAGGAGCTGGAGCGCATCGTCGCGCGGCACGCCTCGCCGCTGTACATCTCGGTGCACGCGACCGACCCGGAGCTGCGCGCGAAGCTGCTGGGCCAGAAGCTGGGCGCAAAGCTCATGCAGCAGCTTACCCGCCTGCGCGAGGGCGGCATTCAGTTTCACGCCCAGGCGGTGCTCTGCCCGAACCTCAACGACGGCAAGGTGCTCGAGAAGACGGTCGAGGATCTGGCGGCGCTCTGGCCCTGCTGCCGGTCGCTGGCGCTGGTGCCGGTGGGCCTGACCGGACACCGCGAGGGGCTGTGCCCGCTGCGCAAATATACCCGGGAAGAAGCCGCCGCGGTGATCGACGCGGCCGAGGTCTGGCAGGAGCGCTTTTTGCGCGAGTTTGACACGGTGTTCGTCTATCCGTCGGACGAGTTTTACCTGCAGGCCGGGCGCGACGTACCGCCCGACTCGTTCTACGGCGACTACGACCAGATCGAAAACGGCGTGGGACTGGTTCGCCTGCTGCGCACGGAGTTCGAGGAGGCGCTTGGGTACGCCGACTTTTCCACCGCCCGCCCCGCGCACCTGGTCATTGCCACCGGCGTGTCGGCCGGGCCGATCCTCGAGGCGCTGCTCTCTCCCCTGCACATACCGGGCGTAAAGATCGACGTGATCGCCATCGAGAACCACTTCTTTGGCCCCAGCGTCACCGTGACCGGCCTTCTGACCGGCGGTGACCTGATCCGCGCGCTCAAGGACTATCCCTGCGACAAGGTGCTCATCACCGAACGCATGCTGCGCGAAACCGAGGACGTTTTTCTGGACGACATGACGCTCGACGAGGTGCGTGAGAAGCTGGGCAGGCCGGTCGTCAAGGTGGGCACGCACGGCGACGAGCTGCTCGAGGCGATACTGCACGCCTGACGCGGCGAAGCGCTTTTCTCACATCCTACGCTCGAGGGACGTTCCTTCGGGCGGCCGCAGCCGCCCGTAAAATGCGGTTTTCCTCTGGAAAACCGCTTCCCTGCAGGCTAGATGGCCTGTGGGTGGGGTCTGGGGAGGCGCGGCCGTTCAGGGCGCCCTCCCCAGTCAGCCGGGGCGCCGGCGAAGAGCGGCGGGCATTCCGCAAAACGCAAGGAGGACACAGCATGAAGATCCTGTTTCTGGGAGACAGCATCACCGACTGGTTCCGCAATCACGACGACCCGCGCGACCCGGGCAAGGGCTATGTGCGCTACGCCGTGCAGGCGCTTTCGGAGCGCTTTCCGGGCCTTGAGGTGGAAAACCTGGGCGTAAACGGCTACTCGACCGGCAAAGTGCTGGAGCTTGTGGAAAGCGGCGCGCTCGATCGTCCGCTCGACTACGTGTCGGTGCTGGTCGGCGTGAACGATTTCTGCGATATCAACCAGCCGGCCGATTGGCAGCCCGACCTGGCAGCTACCGGGCGCAGCTACGCGCGCATTTTCAGGGAGATTCGCGCTCGCAGCGGCGCGCGCCTGATCGTGCTTCAGCCCTATCTGTGCGGCGAGCACCACCCCTATTTCAGCCGGGCGCACCTTGAGGAGGAGCACAGGCTGCTTTCGCGGGCACTGGACGGCGACATGCTGTTTATTCCGCTGGACAGGCTGCTCAACGAGCGCTTCGGCGCGGACGCGTCCCGTTTTTCGAAGGATGGGGTGCACCCGCTGCCCAAGGGCGCGCAGTACATTGGCGAAATCTTCCGCGAACGGGTCATCCCGTGGATTGCGAAAAACGAGGAGGCGCGCGCATGATGGAGTGGTTCCGGCTGACGGTTCGGACGAACGAGGGGCGCGAGACGCTCTCGAGCGAGGCCTTCACCCAGGACGGCGAATGCTGGGTGCGCGGCGGATTGTGCGTCCGGCTGCTGCCAGGCGCGGAGGGCAAGCGCCTGGCCGTGCAGAATGACGGCGGGTGCGTGGTGGAGCAGGTTCGCTTCCCCATCTGTCCGCGCGAGGATTCGACCCAGTACGACCAGCTGCTCTTCGCCACCGCCTGGGGCGACAACCTGCACGAGCCGACGCAGGCCATTCGCGCCTACTGGCAGGGACGAGACGGGCATTCGGACAGCCATCAGTACATCAAGTACGCGCCGAACGAGGTGATTTACCTCTATCCGTCGGTGATGGCGATGCAGTTCGTGACGCTGTACAACGACGACCGCAGCTTCTACCTGGCCTGCTACTCGACCGGCGAGGACAGCCTGTCCTTCCACGCGCGGGCGACGAGCTGGCCGTTCGGGCTGGAGCTGTCGGTCGGGCACTATCCCTACCTTGAAAAGGGCGAGTGGGTCTCTCCGCCCTGCGAATCGGCGATACTGGGCTCGGGCTGGCGCCCGGCGGCCGACCGTTACATGCGCCGCATGGGCCAGTACTTTGCCGACCCGGACTGGCCGGCCTGGATGAAGGATCCGGACGAGGGCTTTCACGGCTGGGTACAGGTTCCGATGAAGTATCAGGACAGGCCCGCCCTGTGCGCCTTTCGCGACCTGCCGGCGCTCTACCGCGAAAAGGCGGCGGCGTTCGGCCTGAACACGATCCACGTCTACGGCTGGTGCAACGAGGGACACGACACGCGCTACTGCGACTACGACCCCAATCCGGAGCTGGGCACGGCCGAAGAGCTTCGCACCGCCTGCGAGGAAATCCGAGCGATGGGCGGTCACGTCGTGCTGTACATGAACGGGCGCATCTTCTCGCCGGGAAGCCGCTTCGGGCGAAGGTTTGACACATCGACCGCCTGCAAGGACGAGCAGGGACGCCCCTACGACGAGATCTGGGGACCGGGCGTGCACTACCGCATCAACTGTCCCACGCAGACCGAGTTCCACGACGAGCTGCGCGGAACCATTCGGCGCTACATTACCGAGTATGGCGCGGGCGCGGCGCAGATCGATCAGATCAGCTGCAACTACGGCGAGTTCTGCTTCGACAAAAGCCACGCCCACCGCACGCCTGCCTCGAATTTCCTGCCGGGCGTGACGCAGGAGCTGATGACGCTGCGGGAGGCGCACAAGGCGCTCGACCCGGACTTTTTCACCTGGCTTGAGGGCTGTCACGAGCGATTCGGCCAGTATACCGATGTGGAGCAGGGGCACGGCGAGACCTATTCCTGGCAGATCGGCGAATCGCTTCCCGAGCAGTATCAGTACTGCTTTAAGGAGCGCATCGTGACCGGCCTGGGCAAGAACCTGCAGCAGCTGTGCCACTCCTTTTTGCAGGGCAAGCCGTTTGACCTGCCGCTGGGCATCCTTTCGGACGAGACGTTCGGCCGGGTGCTGCGGCGCTTCGTCGCCCTGCGCAGGCGGTATCCCGAGTTCTACCTGACCGGGCGGTTCATGGCCGACGAGGGCGTGGAGACCGACCGCAGAACCCGCGCGGGCGTGCTGCTCACCCGGGACGGCTCGCGCATGCTGATCGCGCTGTGGCGGCGGGGCTGCGAGCAGGCGGACGAGGCGCAGGAGGCCTTTCTCCGCGTGCTTCCACCTCACTCAGACTGCCTGTGCGCGTACCCGGACGACTGCCGGGCGCAGGCGGATGGAAGCTGGCTGACCGTGCGCTTCAGCGGGCCGGTCGCCGTGCTGATTTTTGACCTGAAACAAGGCGGAGCCGACTGACGGCGGCCGCAGAAAGACGAGGTAACTTTTCTATGGCAAAGCCTCTGGTTGCAATCGTGGGACGGCCCAACGTGGGCAAGTCCACCTTCTTTAACAAGATGGCCGGCCGCCGCATCGCCATCGTCGAGGACACCCCCGGCGTGACCCGCGACCGCGTGTATGCCGACTGTACCTGGCAGAATTACGCCTTCACGCTGATCGACACCGGCGGCATCGACCCCACCAGCGACGATCCGCTGCTCAAGCAGATGCGCCGCCAGGCCGAGATCGCCATCGAGACCTGCGACGTGATCCTGTTCTTCGTGGACGGGCGGCAGGGCCTGACCGCCGACGACGAGATGGTGGCCGACATGCTGCGCAGGAGCGGCAAGCCGGTCATGCTGGTGGTCAACAAGATCGACAGCGTGAACCAATTCAACGACATATACGACTTTTACCAGCTGGGCATCGGCGACCCGATTGGCATTTCCAGCGTGAACCTGATGAACATCGGCGACCTGCTGGAGGAAATGTGCAAGTACTTTCCCGACCCCGAGGAGGAGGAAGACCCCAACGCGCCGGTGCAGATCGCCGTGGTGGGCCGCCCGAACGTGGGCAAGTCCTCGCTGACCAACCGCATACTGGGTCAGGAGCGCGTGATGGTCTCCGACATCGCGGGCACGACGCGCGACGCCATCGACACCGAGTTCGAGGACAACGGCGAGCGCTTCGTCATCATCGACACGGCCGGCATCCGCAAGCGCAAGTCGATCGAGTATCAGTCTCTCGAGCGCTTCTCGGTGGTGCGGTCGCTGGCGGCGATCGACCGGTGCGACGTGGCGCTTCTGCTCATCGACGCGACGCAGGGCGTGAGCGAGCAGGACAGCAAAATCGCCGGCTACATCGACGAGCAGGGCAAGGCGGCCATCATCGTGGTCAACAAGTGGGACGCGGTCGAGAAGGACACCGGCACGATGGATGAATTCTCGAAGAAAATCCGCGAAAACCTGAAGTTCATGGACTACGCGCCCATACTCTACCTGTCCGCGCTGACCGGCCAGCGGTGCCAGAAGCTCATGGAGATGGTGCGCTCGGTCTACGAGCAGGCCACGCGCCGCGTCACCACCGGCCTGCTCAACGACATCCTCACCGACGCGCAGGCCGCGCTTCAGCCCCCGGCCACCTCGGGCCGCAGGCTCAAGATTTACTACGCCACGCAGCAGGGAATCAAGCCCCCGACGTTCGTGTTCTTCGTCAACGACGAGAAGCTCATGCACTTCTCCTACGAGCGCTATCTGCAGAACCACTTCCGCAAGAGCTTCGGCTTCGAGGGCACGCCGCTGCGCTTTATCCTGCGCGAGAGGAAAACCGACGATCAGTAACTGGAGGCATGTATCATGATCTGGCTTAAGTATCTGCTCATTGCGGTGATCTGTTATTTCCTGGGGAATATCTCGACCGGCCTGCTGATCGGCAAGCTGACCGCCCAGATCGACATCCGGCAGCACGGCAGCGGCAACGCCGGCACCACCAACGTCATGCGCACGCTGGGCTGGGTGCCCTCGCTGCTGACGTTGGCGGGCGACGTGCTCAAGGCGGTGCTGGCGGTCGTCATCGGCCGGGCCATCGCGGGCGAAATCGGCTGGATTGTGGGCGCGGTGGCGGTGCTGCTGGGCCACAACTGGCCGGTCGTGTTCGGCTTCAAGGGCGGCAAGGGCATGGCCTGCTCGCTGGGCATCATCCTGGCAACCGAGCCGCTGTTTGCGCTGATCGTGCTGGCGGTTCAGGTGCTGGTGCTGGTGATTACGCGCTACATGTCGGTCGCCTCGCTGACCACGTCGGTGCTCTACCCGGTGCTGGTGATCTGCCTGCACGGGAGCGACACGCCCTATGTGGTCTTCTCGATCCTGGCCGCCTGCCTGGCGATCTTCTGCCACCGCTCGAACATCTCCCGCCTGATTCACCACACCGAAAACCGGCTGGACTTCTCGAAGATCAAGAAGTTCAACCGCAAAAAGTGAAGATGGCCGGCATTCTGCTGACGGCCGCGGGGCTGGCGGGATATGCCGCCGTGCGGCACCTGCGCAGAAAGGATCGCCTGAAGGCGCGCGCGGAGCTTCCCCTGTGCCTGGCCTGCGTGGCCGCCGAGGCGCTCGGAGTGTACCTGATGATTTTTTAGGAGGCGCCCTATGAACTGGCTCAATCCCTACCTCTGGATCGTCGCGGGCTTCGCGATGTACCTGGTGCTGCTCGTCATCCACCGCACCGTCTGCGAGCTGCCCCACACGCTCTACGTGCTCGGGCTGGGCGTCGCGACGGCCATCGAGCTGCTGGGCTTCTGCCTGCTGCGATTCAGGGCGTAAAACCGCCGCTTTTCAGGCGAAAATTACCCGGGCGCGGTTGACAAGCGGCCGGGTTTGTGTGATAATTATTGGGTATGAACAGGCGCTTTGCCTAAGTGCCTGCCCGTGTTTCAAAAGACTATGAACGGATAGAGGTAAGTGAGCATGTTCCAGTCCAGAACCCATACCTGCGGCGAGTTGCGCCTGTCCGACGCCGGAAAGAAGGTCACTCTGGTCGGTTGGATGGAAAACGTCCGCGAGGTCGGCAGCACGCTGGCCTTCGTGATCCTGCGCGACTTCTACGGCACGACCCAGATCGTGGTGGAAAACAACGACGAAATCATGGCCTTTATCAAGGGCCTGAACTGCGAGTCCACCATCTCCGTGACCGGCACCGTGCGCGAGCGCTCCAGCAAGAACCCCAAGCTGCCCACCGGCGAAATCGAGGTGGTGCCTGAGAAGGCGGAGCTGCTGGGCAAGTGCATCTACAACGAGCTGCCCTTCGAAATCAACCGCTCCCGCGAGGCCGACGAAAACACCCGCCTGCGCTATCGTTACCTCGACCTGCGCAACCCGGCGGTCAAGAGCAAGATCGTGCTGCGCAGCCAGATCGTCTCCGACCTGCGCCGCAGCATGACCGACCACGGCTTCCTGGAGATCACCACGCCCATCCTGACCAGCTCCTCGCCCGAGGGCGCGCGCGACTACCTAGTGCCCTCCCGCATCCATCCCGGCAAGTTCTACGCCCTGCCCCAGGCCCCGCAGCAGTTCAAGCAGCTGCTGATGACCTCCGGCTTCGACCGTTATTTCCAGATCGCCCCCTGCTTCCGCGACGAGGACGCCCGCGCGGACCGCTCCCCCGGCGAGTTCTATCAGCTGGACATGGAGATGGCCTTCGCCTCCCAGGAGGACGTGTTCGCGGTGCTGGAGGACGTGCTGCCCCCCATCTTCGCCCGGTACGGCAAGTACAACCGCGCCTCGAGCGCGCCCTTCAAGCGCATCGCCTACAACGACGCGATGGACAGGTACGGCTCCGACAAGCCCGACCTGCGCATCAAGCTGCTGGTGGACGACGTGACCGCGCTTATGCAGGGCACCGGCTTTGAACCCTTCGAGGGCAGCATGGTCAAGGCGGTGGTCGTGCCCTCGTTCAGCCAGACCCGCAAGTTCATCGACAACCTGATGAAGGACGTCGAGGTGCAGTCGGGCGGCAAGGGCTACTGGTTCAAGGTGGGCGACGATGGCTCCTTCTCCGGCGGCATCGCCAAGTTCGTGGCCGACCGCAGCGCGCAGCTGACCGAGGCGCTCTCGCTCAAGCCGGGCGCGTGCGTGTTCCTGTGCGCGGGCAAGAAGACCGCGGCGCAGAAGACCGCCGGCGTGATGCGCAAGATGCTGGGCAACGCGCTGCCTGAATACATGGACAAGGAATGCTATGAGTTCTGCTGGATCGTGGACTTCCCGATGTACGAAATCGGCGAGGAGTCCGGCGAACTCGAGTTCTGCCACAACCCCTTCTCGATGCCCCAGGGCGGCCTGAAGGCGCTGTGCGAGCAGGATCCGCTGACCATCAACGCCTATCAGTACGACCTGGTCTGCAACGGCGTGGAGTTGTCCTCCGGCGCGGTGCGCAACCACGACCCGGAGATCATGATCAAGGCCTTCGAGCTGGTGGGCCTGGGCGAGGCCGACGTGAAGGCCAAGTTCCCCGCCATGTACAACGCCTTCTGCTATGGCGCGCCGCCGCATGCCGGCATTGCGCCCGGCGTGGACCGCATGGTCATGCTGATCGCGGGCGAGGACAGCATTCGCGAGGTCATCCCCTTCCCGATGAACAAGAACGCGCAGGATCTGATGATGGGCGCGCCCTCCTTCGTCGAGCCCAAACAGCTCACCGACGTGCACATCGCCATCCTGGAAAAGGAAAAGGACTGAACAGTAAAAGCCTGATTCAGCGGCTCCCTCGGAGATTCTCCGGGGGAGTTTTTGCATGCCTGAAGCCGCTCCGTTTAACAGGGATTTGAGAATGACGTGAGTACGGGTTTACCGGCCTGATGTATACTTGACACTGTAAAAGAGAGGACAAATTCAAGTATGCAGGAGGGGCATATGAGCTTAACGAACTTTCTGACGCTGCTGGGCGGCCTGGCAATGTTCCTGTACGGCATGCACGTGATGGGGGCGTCGCTGGAAAAGCGGGCGGGCGACCGGCTCAAGACCCTGCTCAGCCGCCTGACGGCCAGCCGAATCCGCGGCTTTCTGCTGGGCCTGGGCGTGACGGCGATCATCCAGTCTTCCTCGGCCACGACGGTGATGGTGGTCGGCTTCGTGAACTCGGGCCTGATGACGCTGGGTCAGTCGATCTACATCATCATGGGTGCGAACGTGGGCACCTCGGTGACCAGCTGGCTCCTGTCGCTGACCGGTATCAGCGGCGACGCGTGGTACATCACGATGCTCAAGCCGTCCTGCTTCACGCCGGTGCTGGCCTTTGTCGGCGTCGCGATGCTGATGTTCAGCAAGCAGGACAGTAAAAAGGATACGGCGGGCATTTTCCTGGGCTTCGCGGTGCTGATGTTCGGCATGGAGCAGATGTCGGGCGCGGTGGCCCCGCTGGCGGACTCCCCCGCCTTCTCGAACCTGCTGACCATGTTCTCCAGCCCCGTGCTGGGCGTGCTGGCCGGCGCGGTGTTCACGGCGATTATCCAGTCCTCCTCGGCCTCGGTCGGCATTCTGCAGGCGCTGTCGCTGACCGGAACAGTGACCTACGCCGCGGCCATTCCGGTCATACTGGGCCAGAACATCGGCACCTGCATCACGGCGCTGCTCTCCTCGATCGGCGCAACCCGCGACGCGAAGCGCGCCTCGATGGTTCACCTGTTCTTCAACATCATCGGCGTGGCGGTCTGGCTGGTCGTGTACATCCTGGTCAGCACGCTGTGCAGGCCGGCGATCCTGGCCATGTCCATTAACCCGCTGGGCATCGCCGTCATCCACACCGCCTTCAACCTGCTGAGCACGATCATGCTGATGCCGTTTGGCCAGGTGCTGGAGAAGCTGGCGCGCCTGACCGTGCCGGATGGCAAGGGCAGGAAGGAAGAGATTTCGCTGCTGGACGAGCGCCTGTTCATCACCCCCGCGGTCGCGCTGGAACGCGCGCACACGGTGCTCCTGCAGATGGCTCAGCTCTCGCGCAAAACCCTCAATGAGTCGCTGGAGCTGGTGACCAGGTATGACGAAAAGCTGGCGCGCAGCGTGTCCGAGGGCGAAAGGCGGGCCGACGAGTACGAGGACAAGCTGGGCACCTACCTGGTCAAGCTGTCCAGCCGCAGCATGAGCGTCGCAAACAGTCACGATCTGACCAAGTACCTGCACATGATCGGCGATTTTGAGCGCATCAGCGACCACGCCGTCAACATCCTGGAATCCGCCCGCGAGCTGCACGACAAGCGCCTGTGCTTCTCGAACGAGGCGCAGCAGGAGCTGAACGTGATGATCCGCGCCGTACACGAGGCGCTGAGCCTGACGCTGGAGGCGCTGCTTCATAACGACCTGGATACCGCCAGCCGCGTCGAGCCGCTTGAACAGGTAATCGACCTGCTCAACAAGAGCATCAAGAGCCGCCACATCGACCGCCTGACCCGCGGCGAATGCACGATCGAGCAGGGCTTCGTGCTCAGCGACCTGCTCGCCAACCTGGAGCGCGTCTCCGACCACTGCTCCAACCTGGCGGTCTGCCTGATCGAAATCGCGCACAACAGCATGGACACGCACGAATACCTGCATGACGTGCAGGAGAACCAGGCCGAGTTCATGCGCCTGTTCGACCAGTACAAGCACACCTACGCCCTCCCCGAGCAGGCTTAATCCAGATATACGCAACTCCCTCCGGGCACGCTCGCCCGGAGGGAGTTTTCGTTTCAGCCGGATTCATGCGCTTCGAGCAAGACTTCGCCCGTTCAGGAGCTGTTTCATTTTCTTGCGGCCGCTTTTCGGGAGAGCTCGAGAGGGGCTTTTCTCAGAAAAGCCGCCTCTCGATCGTTCCCTCCCCCCAGCCAGATGCCGGCAAAAACACAGGCGAACGCGATGAGATAGCCCGGGCGCAGGATGTTTTCGCCCAGCAGAACGGCCGAACACAGCGCGCCGAAGAGCGGCTCGGCAAACTTGATCTGGTTGAGCCGGGAAAGGTCGTTGTGCGCCAGCAGCAGGTTCCACAGGGCGTAGCCCAGGCAGGAGGCCAGGCACAGGTAGCCAAACAGTCCCAGCGCGCCGGGCGTGACTTGCCCAAACCGCCCGCCCAGCAGCAGTCCCGCCGCCGTGAGCATCACCCCGCCGAACAGCTGCGCCCAGGCGGTGACGCTCAGCGGATCCAGTCGGTCGTAGGCGGCCTTCGACACCAGCATCGAGGCGGCCGAGCACAGCGACGCGGCCAGCACCAGCGCCTCGCCCCGTCCCAGGTGGATCTTCAGCCCATCCAGGTTGATCGCCAGAATGCCCGCGAAGCCCAGCAGACCGCTGACCAGCTTGCGCGCGGTGAAGCGATCCTCCTTCCTGAACAGAAACGCAAAGCAGATCAGCAGCAGCGACCCGGTCTGCTTGAGCAGGGCGGTTTTCGAGCTCTCGATCAGGGAGACGCCGAGGTAGGTGCAGGTGTAGTGCGCCGCGTAGCCGGTCAGCGCGATGAGCAGTATGGGGCGCAGCGAGCGCCTCTCGGGCAGGCAGGCCCGAAGCGAACGTCCGCCTGAACAGGCGCAGGCCGCGAGCAGCAGCGCCGCGCCGCAGACCAGAAAGCGCACGCCCGCAAACAGCAGGATGTCCGCCGGGCGGGCCGCGTCGATCGACAGCGCGCGATAGCTCAGCTTGATGCAGGGATACAGCGACCCCCAGAAAAACATGGCGAGCAGCGCCAGCGGCGTGGCGGCCTTCCGGCTGCCGAACAGATCTTTTTTCATATGCATTTCTACTCTTTCCGTGAAATCCAGAGATTTAAGAGGCAGCCCTTCCGGTCGGCAGGGCCGACAGCCACCTGCTGCCGCCGGGTCGGCAGGGCCGACAGCCACCTGCTGCCGCGGGGTCGGCAGGGCCGACAGCCACCTGCTTCCGCCGAAGCCAAGACGAATCCTTCGGCCATAAATTGAAGCCTCAGGATTCTTCGTTTGGAGAGAATCAGATGCAGTACCCCGCAAGAGCTGCGGCAGGCTGAGCCTGCACCCACTTGCTGCCGCGGGTTCTGGCGACGAATTCGGGAACCATAAATTAGAATTCCCGAATTCTCCGAATCCACGAAATCCTTCGTGGATTGACGGTCGGGCAGGCTGAGCCTGCACCCACTGGCTGCCGCCGGACAGCACACGAAATTGGGAACCATAGATTAGAGTCCCCAATTTCTCCGTTTTTCCGGAATTCTCCGAAAAACTCCTGTCGGCATTGCCGACTCGGGCAATGGCGCGGGGAGCGTGCTTCCCCGATCACCAGCTTGCCAAACCCCTTTTGACAAGCTGAGGCGGCCTTTCGGAAAAAGCCGCCTCTTTCTCATGCCGCCGGTTCAATCAGGCCCGTCAGCCCGCGCCGCGCGGCTCTTCATGAATGCTCAGCGATTGGTATACCACTCGTTCAGCGCGTCCAGGATCTCCTGACCGCCGAGCTTCTCCCATTCGGCCTTCATGTCGTCGAACTTGTCCATCGAGTACTCGTTCATGATGAACTTCACGCGATAGGTGGCGTACAGGTCGCTCAGGTCGGTCTTGCCGTCCTGATACTCAGAAATGTTCGGCACGGTCTCCAGCGGATCCTTGACCTCCTTGGCACTGTACCAGATGCGCTGGCTGTTGTCCAGGCGCTCCTCGCTCTGGCTCATGCCCAGGCGGTCGATGCGCTGATCCTTGGTCTCTTTGACGTAGTAGTACACGTAGAACTGCGCGCCGGAGGTGCTGAAGGCCTTGCCGATGGGCGAGTCGGTGCGCACGCGCTTGCCGTCCTCGTTGTAGACGTAGTCCACGCCCTCCTGGCCGTACATGCAGATCTTGTAGTAGTCGTCGGTGCACATGGTGCGGATGACGTTGACAGCGGCCTGCACGTCCTCGCAGGCATAGGTCACGCAGCAGTAGTACTGCACGCGGCCGCCGGTGGTCTGCCCCTTGGTGGGACGGCCGCCATCGATCATGGCGACCTGCGCCCACTTGGTCAGCGCGCCCTTGCCCTCGTCGTCGGCCATGACGTTGCGATAGCCGCCGGTATAGGTGTACCATTCCACGCCCAGGGTCACGACCTCGTCGTTGCTGATCTCGGCCATGACGTTTTCCTTGGTGTTGACCTGGAATTCCTTGTCGAGAATACCGTCCGCATACAGCTTCTGCATGTAGGCCAGGTACTCGCGCCTGTCCTCAGACACGCGGGTGTCCTCCAGCGCGCCGTCGGCGGTCTCGCGATAGTCGTTGGCGATGCCGAAGGCCGCCTGGATGAAGTCGAAGTGCATGCCGCCCAGGATGATCTTGTCCGGGTAGGTTTCCTTGAGCTTGTAGAGGATGTCGGTGAACTCGTCCAGCGTCAGGTTCTCCGGCACGGTGATGCCGGCCTGCTCCATGAGCGCCCTGTTATACATCCAGATGTGGGTGGAGGAGGACTGGTTGCCGGGGGTGGTGATGGCATACTTGCCGCCGTCCAGCACGCCCACCTCGGCGACCGCTTCCACGTCCTCGGGCAGGAAGCCTTCGGGCAGGTAGTCGTCGAGCTGCTGCAGCATGCCCTCGTTGTAGTAGTTCAGGAAGTTGTCGCGGCCGGTAAACAGGATGTCGGGCGCCTCGTCCTTGGAGGCCATCATGACGTTGAGCTTGGCCTGGCCGTTCTCAGTGGGCAGGATGTTCCAGGTCAGATCGACGCCGCTTTCATCCTCGATGTAGTGGATGATGTAGTTGTTGTTCTCGTCCTCGCCCTCGAGGAAGGACTGCATGTTGCCGCCCCAGACCACGCTCAGCTGCGGCCTGCTCTCCTCGGCGGACACGGTGAAGGCGCACAGGATCATCGCCAGCGCCAGAATCAGGGTTACGATACGCTTCATGGTATTTTCCTCCTTGACAAATAAAAAGTGTGAATGTCGATGAACCGGGGAACAGACGCGCGGCTCTTTTCCTCCTCCCTTCCGCGAGTATTTGCGGCTCGTTCGCCCGATGGGATCGCTATCCCTTGACCGCGCCCAGGGTCATGCCCTTGACGTAGTACTTCTGAAGGAACGGGTAGACCAGTATGATGGGCAGCGACGAGGCCACGACGCACGCGCCCTGCACGCACTCGGTCTGCATGCCCTCGTAGAGTTCGTCCATGCCGGCGTTCATCTCGGCGCTCTGGGTATTGACCAGCACCTCGCGCAGGTAGATCTGCAGCGTGGCCATATCGCGCCGGTTGATGTAAAGCAGGGCGTTAAAGAAGGTGTTCCAGTAGCCCACCGCGCAGAACAGGCCGATCGTGGCCAGCGAGGGCAGCATCAGCGGCAGCACGATCGAGAACAGCGTGCGCATCTGGCTCGCGCCGTCGATCATGGCCGACTCGAGCAGCGCCTCGGGCAGGCCGTCGATGTAATTGCGCATCAGCACGACGTTGTACGCGCTGACCAGGTTCGGCAGGATAAGCGCCCACATCGAGTCGATCAGTCCGGCCTGGGAGACCGCCAGATACGTGGGAATCATGCCGCCGCCAAAGAGCATGGTGATGAGGTAGCCCAGCATGATGACGCGGCTGCCGGGCATGTCCCGCCGGGACACGGCGTAGGCCACGAACACGGTCAGCGCCAGGTTGAGCACCGTACCCACGACGGTAATCAGCGCGGTAAAGCCGATGGCGCGCGTGAAGCGGGCGCTGTGCAGCACGTAGGCGTAGGAGCTGAGCGTAAAGTCGATCGGCCAGACGCCCAGCACGCGCCCCGCGGACACCACCGCGCTGCCCGAGAGCGACTTGGCCACCAGGTTCAGGTAGGGGTACAGGCAGGCGACGCCCATCAGCGTGATCATCGCCATGCACACGCCGTAGAACACGCGGTCGCCCAGGCGTTCCCGCAGGCCCCGCTTCTTTTTCGCGTTTACCATATGCCTCTCTCCCCCATCATGTGCGCGATTTTGTTGGTAATCAATATCAGGATCATGCCGATGCCCGACTGGAACAGGCCGGCCGCCGTGGTGTAGCTGTACTGCATCTTGCCGATGCCCTGCCGGTACAGGTAGGTGCCCAGCACGTCGCCCACGTCGTAAACCGCCTCGTTATAGAACATCAGCACGTGGGTCACGTCGTCGCTCATGATCGAGCCCAGGCGCAGGATCAGCAGCACGATCACCGTCGAGCGAATGCCCGGCAAGGTGACGTGGCGCATGCGCTGAAGCCTTGTCGCGCCGTCCACCACCGCCGCCTCATACAGGCTCGGGTCAATCGCCGTGATGGCCGCCAGGATGACGATCGTGTTCCAGCCGGTGTTCTTCCAGATGTCTGAAATCACCAGGATGGCGCGGAAGTACCGCGGCGTGGTCAGAAAGACCTGGCTCTGCCCGCCCAGCGCCACGATCAGCTGATTGATGATCCCGCGCATCGACAGCAGGTTGTTGAAAATCGCGTACACGATGACCCAGGACAGAAAGTGCGGCAGGTAGGATACCGTCTGAATCACGCGCTTGTAGCCCAGGTTCGCGCACTCGTTGAGCATCAGTCCGAAGATCACGTTCATCGGAAAGGCGAACAGCAGCATCAGGAAGTTGATCGAGAGCGTGTTGCTCAGCACCTGCAAAAACTTCGGCGTGCGGAACAGCTTCTCAAACCACTTCAGGCCCACCCAGGTGCTGCCCCAGATGCCCTTGAGAATCTTGTAGTCCCGAAAGGCGATCTGCACGCCGTACATCGGGTAAAACTTGAAGTAAATCAGCACCGCCAGCGCGGGCAGTATCAGCAGGTAAATCTGCCAGTACTTGCGAAAACGCACCCACACGCTCTTCTGCCCGGCGGAAAGGGAATGTGTTTTTGCCATGAGAACCTCCTTATTGTTGGGGGAACGTTCGAGAGGCGGCCTTTCTGAGAAAGGCCCCTCTCGAGCTCTCCCGGAAAGCACTTTGATCCGCGCAAGGAATCACCGAAAGAAACGTAATTCCCCGAATGCAGGCGCTGCAAAAGTCGCATTAAGCAGACATTCCACAGTTTTATCTCACCTTCAGTACGACCTTCCCGGTACTTTCGCCGCGCTCGAGCAGCTCGTGCGCCCTGCGCGCCTCCTCAATGGGGAAGACGCGGCAGACGGTGGGCACGATTTCGCCCGACTCGATCCTGGGCCAGACGTCGCGCACCAGTCGCGCGAGCAGCTCGGTCTTTTCGCGCACGGAGCGCTTCCTGAGCATGCTGCCCTTGAGCATTACGCCGCGGGTGAGCAGCGCGCGCAGGGGGATGGTCGCGGTCACGCCGTCCAGCGTGGAGATGAGCACCCAGCGGCAGCCCTCGTTCACGTTCGGCAGCGCGCGTGCGATGGTCTCGCCCCCCAGGCAGTCCACCGCCACGTCGACCGGATGGCCTTCCCCGGCCTGCGCCGCGAGCACCTCCGCCGCGTCCTCGCGGGAGGAATCGATCACCACGTCGGCGCGCAGGTGCGCAATCTGCGCCTTTTTCTCGGCGGAGAGCACCGAGGTAATGACGTACGCGCCGAACGCCTTCGCCATCGGAATGCCCACGCTGGCCAGGCCGCTCGCCCCGGCCGGGAAGAACAGCGTTTCGCCCGGGCGCAGTCCGCCCTCGTAAAACAGGTTCAGGTAGCAGGTGGCGTAGGCCTCGGGCAGCGCGGCCGCGCTCTCAAACGACAGCCCCTTCGGAATGGGCATCAGCATGCCCTCGGGCACGCAGACCTTCTCGGCATAGCCACCCCCGCCCAGCAGCGCGCACACGCGGTCGCCCGCCCTGAAGCGGGATACGCCCTCGCCCAGCGCGGTCACGACCCCCGCCACCTCCAGCCCCATCCAGGGCGGACAGCCCTTCGGCGAGGGGTAGGTTCCCCTGCGCTGCAGAATGTCCGCGCGGTTTACGCCCGCGGCGTGGATTTCCACCAGCGCCTCGCCCGCCGCCGGAACCGGATCGGGCACCTCGCTCCAGACCAGGTTCTCTTCGCCCGTCACAAGCATCGCCTTCATATCAGTCCGTTCCTTTCATGGCCAGGCTGCGTCCGCCGTCCACGGCGTAGGTCTGACCGGTCACAAAGCGCGCCTCGTCGCTGGCCAGGAACAGCACGACGTGCGCCACGTCCTCCGCCGTGCAGCGAATGCCCAGGAAGTTGGTATGCACCGCGTCGGTCGTCTCGCCCGGGCGCTGCACGATGCCCGGCGCGACGGTGTTCACGGTAATGCCGCAGGGCGCGAGCTCCTTGCACAGCGAGCGGGTCATGGCGATCAGGCCGCCCTTCGACGCCGCGTATTCCACGCACCCGCGCAGGCCCTCCAGCGCCACCACCGAGGAAATGTTCACGATGCGGCCGCCCTCGCCCTGCCGCACCATCTCGCGCGCCGCCGCCCGGCTGGCGTAAATGCCGCCCAGCAGGTTCACGCCCAGCACCGACTGAATCACCTCGTCCGTCTGCTCGATCAGCGGCTTCATGGCGCTTCTGGCGCTGCCGCCGGCCGCGTGCACCAGGATGTCCATCCGGCCGAACGCGGTAACCGCCCGCTCCATCGCCCGATCGACGCTCGCCGAGTCCGTCACATTGCAGGCGACGGCAATCGCCCGTCCGCCCGCCTCATCAATCTCGCGCACCGTGCGCATCGCGGTCTCCTCGTTCAGGTCGCATACCGCCACGCACGCGCCCTCCTTCGCCAGCATTTTCGCGATCGTGCCGCCGATATAGCCGCCCGCGCCGGTCACAAACGCCGCCTTGCCCGTAAAACGATTCATGCTCACGCCTCCTCAATCGAAACGCCGCAGGCGCGCAGCAGCGTGCGCTCCACGGCCAGTTCATAGTCGTAATCAAAGGGATTCTCATGCTCGCCGCGGACAATCCGCGCGAAGTCGATCAGCTGCGCGTCATAGCGCCCGCCGTTCGGGGGCAGCTCGAGGAATCTGCGCGAGTCCGGATGGCCGTTGGTGTGGATTTCCCCGCCGATAAACGGCTCGGTCATCGCCACCGACATGCGCGTGGGCCGCTCCAGCGGCTTGATCTCGACCGTACCCCCGGTGCCGCACACCACCAGCTGGCGGCGGTAGTAGCCGTTGGCCTCCATCGAGGTGCAGCGCACGGTGCAGCTGGCGCGCGGATAGGTCAGCACCGCCAGGCCGTTGTCCACGCAGCTCGCCGCCTCGGGAAAGCTGTTTTTGTTGACCGGAATCACCGTCTCCGGCTCGCCCAGCATGTATACGATCAGGTCGATCAGGTGCGAGCCAAAGATGTACATATCGCCGCCCTGAAACCTCGAGAGCCACTGCCGGTACACCGCCGGATGACTGCTCGACATCTGCGCGTCAATCTCGAAAATCTCGCCCAGCTCGCCCGAGCGCACCATGTCCAGGCAGCGGCGGATGTAGGGATTATAGCGATACATATAGGCCATCTGGAAGGCCCTGTTTTTGCCGCGCAGCGTCTCAACCAGATACCTGAAGGCCGCGTAGTCCTCCCCGCCCGGCTTGTCCATATGCACGTGCAGCCCGCGCTCGGCGCACCGAATGGCCGCCTGGGTAATCCGGGGCACGTCGGTTTCAACGCACACTGCCTCCAGGCCGGGAAGACTGAGCAGCTCCTCCTCGCTCATGAAGGGCAGACCCCGGTACATCGGCAGGCCGCGCCGCTTTTCAAGCCAGACCGGGTCATCCTCAGCCACGCCCATGACCTCGAAGTACTCCGGGAAGCGCCGCAGGGTATCCATCGTCGCGTCGCCGTGGTTGTGTCCGATGCCCAGCTGGGCAATTTTGATCGGTTGAAACATCACTTTGTCCTCCGGTAATGTCCGTGTGAATTTTGCTTCTCTATTTTAGCCGGAATGCGGCAAAATTGTAAATGTGCTCAGTGAGCGACTTGTGCTTTTCGATACAGAAATCAGAGCCTTCCGGCAGGGATTTCACCCCCGGCGCAGAAATAGTGAATCGAAAAGCACAAATCGTTCGAAAAGGAGCGGCCGTCTGATGAACACGAACATCTTTTCCGAGATCATTGTCACCGGCATACAGCAAATCTGCCGCGTGAATTTTTCCATTCCTTCAGATTCCGGACACGGATGCAAAATGAATCGACCGTATGCGGCGCTGTACATGAAAATGCAGGGGCGAACCACCTACCGAAACGACCAGGGCGTGTTTCTGAGCGACCCGGAGCACATCGTCTTTCTGCCCAAGGGCTGCTCCTATCGGGTGAACTTCGAGGAATTCGGTGAATGCTACCTTGTGGAATTCGATACTGAGCAGCAGGGCACGGACATCCTGTCCATACCGATCGAAAACCGCGACTCGCTGGTGCATCATTTAACGCGCCTTGAGAACCTGTGGCTGTTCCGGCGGCCGAGCTACCTGCCCCGGGCGATGGCGGAGCTGTACAGCATGCTGGTCAAGCTGGACGAGCTGACCAACTCGGCTTACATCCCCTCCGAAAAGTTTCGCCTGATCCGCCCGGCCATGGACTACCTGGAGGCGCACTACGACGATCCCAGCCTGCGCGTGGAGCAGCTCGCCGCCCTCTCCGGCGTGTCCGACGCGTACTTTCGGCGGCTGTTCCGCGCGGTGTACCACGTCTCGCCGGTGCAGTACCTGCGCTCGGTGCGCGTGAGCCGGGCCAGGTCGCTGCTGTCCGTCGAGTACAGCTCGATGGAAGAGGTCGCGCGGCAGGCCGGCTTCTCCAGCGTCTATCACTTCTCCAGGACCTTTCACCTGCTCACCGGCCAGACCCCCAGCTCCTTCGCCGCCGCCCATCGAGCCGAGGACGTGCGGAACAATGCGGCAAAAGAATGAATTATTAGCACTCTCGTGTGTTGAGTGCCAAAAAGTGCTTGACAAACGCCTCCTGACGGATTACAATATGTAATAGTTTCAAGATCAGGAGGTTTTGATCATGGAAAAAGGTACTATTTCGATTAACGCCCAGAATAT
The DNA here is from genome assembly GCA_934647305.1 of uncultured Clostridia bacterium. GTDB lineage: Bacteria > Bacillota > Clostridia > Christensenellales > Aristaeellaceae > CAKUFI01. The sequence goes on from CAKUFI010000003.1 coordinate 49,309, forward strand.
CATGCCGGTCATCAAGAAGTGGCTGTATTCTGACAAGGATATTTTCGTCCGCGAGATCGTCTCAAACGCCTGCGACGCCATCTCCAAGTATAAGCTGCTGGCTCAGGCAGGCAAGGCCCCGGCCGATACCTACCGCGTGGACGTGATCGCCGACAAGCAGGCTGGCACGCTCACCGTGTCCGATAACGGCGTCGGCATGACTGCCGAGGAGGTCAAAAAGTACATCGCGCAGGTGGCTTTCTCCGGCGCGGAGGAATTTCTGAAGCAGTATAAGCCCGAGGAGGGCGACAAGGGCGGCATCATCGGCCACTTCGGCCTGGGCTTCTACAGCGCGTTCATGGTCTCGAAGAAGGTCACGGTGGACACGCTGTCCTGGCAGGAGGGCGCTCAGGCTGCCCTGTGGACCAGCGAGGACGGCATGGAGTATGAAATGTCGGCCGGCACGCGCACTTCCCGCGGCACCACCATCACCATGTACCTGAACGACGAGGATAAGGAATTCCTCGACCTGTACACGCTCACCGGCGTGCTGGAAAAGTACTGCGCGTTCATGCCCACGCCCATCTTCGTGCGCGAGGTCAAGCCGGAACCGGCCGAGGGCGAGGAAAAAAAGGACGAAACCGCCGAGGACAAGCTGGAAAAGGAGCCGCAGCAGGTCAATGACACCTCTCCCCTGTGGCTCAAGAAGCCCAGCGAGTGCACCGAGGAGGAGTACCGCGAGTTCTATCACAAGGTCTTCCACGACTTTGAGGAGCCGCTGTTCTGGATCCACCTCAACGCCGAGTACCCGTTCAACCTGAAGGGCATCCTGTACTTCCCGAAGATCAAGAACGAGTTCTCCGCCTCCGAGGGCCAGGTCAAGCTGTACAGCAACCAGGTGTTCGTGGCCGACAACATCAAGGAGATCATCCCCGAGTTCCTGCTGCTGCTCAAGGGCGTGGTGGACTGCCCCGACCTGCCGCTCAACGTCTCGCGCTCCTTCCTGCAGAACGACGGCTACGTCAAGAAGCTGTCCGGCTACATCACCCGCAAGGTCGCCGACCGCCTGACCACCGAGTTCAACACCCATCGGGAGGACTACCAGCGCTACTGGGACGACATCCATCCCTTCGTCAAGTACGGCTGCATCCGCGACGAGAAGTTCTATGACCGCGTCAAGGACGTCATCCTGTTCAAGACCACCGACGGCGAATACCTGACCCTGAAGGAATACGGCGACAGGGCCTTCGACGGCGACAAGAAGATCGTCTTCTACGCCAGCGACCCGCAGCGCCAGGCACAGATGATCAAGCTGTACACCGACAGCGGCAAGCCGGTCGTGCTGCTGGACACGATGATCGACAACAACTTTATCAGCTTCATGGAGTACTCCGGCAAGAACGAGGTCACCTTCCGCCGCGTGGACGCGAGCATGGAGGGTCTGACCGAGGACGGCGCGGAAAAGAACGAGGAAACGCGCGCCGCGCTCGAAGCGCTCTTCCGCAAGGCGCTCTCTGACGAGCAGCTGAGCGTGCAGATGGAGCAGTTCAAGTCCAGTGAGATGCCCGCGATGATCACCGTCGAGGAGCAGAGCCGCCGCTTCACCGAGATGTCCAGAGCCTGGGGCGGCAGCTACAACCTGCCCGAGAAGCGCACGCTGGTGCTCAACGCCGCGCATCCGCTGATCAAGTACCTCGAAACCGCCGACGCGGAGGCCGAGCTGACCAGGGACGTGTGCGAGCAGGTCGCCGACCTGGCCGAGATGTCCCGCCAGACGCTCTCGCCCGAGCGCATGGTCGCCTTCCTGGCGCGCAGCAACAAGCTGCTCACCGAGCTGGCGCAGAAGTAACGCATCATCAGAAATTCCCCTCAGGCAATATGCCCGAGGGGAATTCGCGTATCCGGAAAGCCGCAAGGCAGTCCCCGCACCCCTCCCCTCACGCGTCCTGACAGACTCTCGTCTGTCAGACGCTCCCGGGCGGCCGCAGCCGCCCGTAAAATGCGATTTCCCCCAGGAAATCGCTGCCTTGCAGCCCCGTTGGGGCTGTGGGTGGGGTCTGGGGAGGCGCGGACGTTCAGGCCGCCCTCCCCAGCAAACCGGGCCGCGGCAGCAAAGCTGTCGCGGCCCGGCGTTCCCTGGGTAGAATCGCTATATTTCTCTCATTACCTCTCTACCCGCAGCACGCAGCCATGAGTAAAGACAGGCAGCTCGATTCCATCCGGCGTAAGGCGGGCGGGTGCGCGCCGTTCGTTCATAAGCCACCAGGTCTCAACCGCCCTGCCTGAAAAGGGCAATGTCGCGCCTTCGATGGGCACGGTTTCTGCGCCGTCGCGCAGCGCGTGATCCCAGCGGTCGGCGCGATTGCGCACGTAAATCAGCGTATGCCTGTCGCCCTCAAGCGCGAAGACATAGAGCCCGTCCGTGTGCCGCACAGTCGGCCTGAAGTGCTCCCGGTCGGCCTCAATCCCCTCGAGCATCTCGGCGAAGGGCCTGAAGTGCCGCCACAGGTTCTGCGGATCGACGTAGTACTCCCAGTGCCAGATGTGCCCGCTCGCGGCGGCTCCGGCGAAGAAGGGCGTATACGTCACGTCGTGGAAAATCAGACCGTCGTGGTCGCAGCAGTAAAACCGGAACGGGCCAGTATGCCGGTCGTTGACTGCGCCGGTTTCGTTTAGCACGACCGGCTTGTGCTCGCACCGGAGCTGTTCAATGCCGTCGGCGGCCAGCGCGATCGGGTCGGTCCGGCAGATTTCCATTCCCGCGCCCTGATCGAGATACCTGTGCACCGTGGCGAAGTCATACTCAGGCGTGTCGCGATAGGCGCGCATGCGCTCGATAAAGCCTTGCTCGTCATAGCTGCCCAGCGAGTTTGCGACCATGTTCCTCGGCGACCAGGCGCGCACCGCGCGCATCGTTCGCACGGCGAACGCGTCGATGTGCTCAGGCCGTGCGTCCAGGCAGCTCATCTCGTTCCAGGCCTCCCAGGCGAAGACCGCCGGGTCGTTCTGATACCTTGCCACATAGGGGCGAATGTCCTCCAGATAGCGCGCGTTCCACTTCTCGCTGGTAAGCCATTCCTCCATATCGGTCAGCGGCTTTCCGGTCTCCGGGTCGATCAGCCGCTTCGTGAAGATCGGCCCGATGTCGCGGAAGCTGCGGAAGTGATCCAGGCACAGCTTCACCCGGATGCCGTACGCGCGCGCCAGCTCCATCACCGCGTCCAGGCGGTTGAATACGGCCAGGTCGTGCACGCCGGGCAGCTCGGTCCGCGCCTGAAAATAGGGCGTGGACAGCCACAGCCGGATATAGTTTCCGCCGTTTTCGCGCAGGTTTTTCAGCCAGCGCCGGTAGGAAATCATGCCGGTGCAGGCTTTTCCGTCGCCGGTGGCGAAGTGTCCGCGCCCGGCCGGCAGCGCGTCGTAGCGCAGGATGCAGGTATTCAGGCCGATCGGCACAAAGCAGCGTCCGTCGCTCGTGGCGAAATAGCGTCGGTCGCGCGCGCTCACCTGCACGTAGCCCGGATGGTCGGAGGGCAGGCACTCGAATTCGCCCCTTTCCTCTCCCGCCTCGTACCGGTACACGCCGGTCTCGATCGGGGTATAGCGGAACCGGCGGCACACCTCGCCCGTCACCTCGTCGCGCTCATAGCCGTGCGCGTCATAGACCAGGCGCGTGGGCAGGTAGTCGAAGGTCAGCGCCGTTTCAGCCTGACCGGAGGGCGTCACAATGCGCGCCTGCTCGCAGCCCTTCGAGGCAGGCAGGTCGATTCGTCCATATCGTGAAACCGTCTGCATGGCGCGTCACCTCACTTCACGATCAGCTTCATTTCGTCCAGGCCGTCCTGGGCGATATGAATGTCCTCGACCGGCTTACCGTTGACTCGAACCGCGTAAGTGCCGTAGAAGGCGCGGGTGGTCACGTAATCACGCGTGTGGCTCTCGAGGGTCACGTTGGTGCGCCACTCCTCGTTGATCAGGCGCTGCAGCGTCTTAAACGCCTGTTTTTCGCGGTACTTGCCGTCGAGCAGGCCGTTGGTGGGCAGGTTCTCGTCCGGATGCTTCGTGGTCAGGATGCCGTTGTCCGGCAGGTTCCACCACACAATGCCCTGCACGCTTTTGTGGCTGAAGCACACGCGGTACAGGCTCTCGGCCAGCTCGGCCTGCAGCTCCTGATCCTCCACGCCCTCCCACTCGCTGGCCATGGAGATCTCGGAGATGTGGATCGGGCGGTTCAGGCGGCCGTAGGTGTCCAGCACGTTGTACAGCCGCTTCTGGTTGAATACGTTTTCAAAGCCGGTCGCCGGGCACAGGTGGCACTGCATGCCGATCGCGTCGATGCGCACGCCCTCATTAAGCAGGTTTTTGATGTGCTGATAGTAGCCGCTGTACTCGCCGCGATAGTCGAAGAACGCCGCGCCCACCGTGTCGTTGAGGAACAGCCGGTTGGCCGGGAAATACCTGTTTGCCAGGTCGAAGATCCACCTGCAGTAGTCCTCCTCGAGCGCCAGGTGGTAAAAGCGGTCTTCCTTTCGCTGGTTGCAGTCAAAGATGCGGCTGGGCTCGTTGACCACGTCGAAGGAGCCGATCACGTCCGCGTAGCGCTCGGAAATCTCCCGAAAGCGCTTCACCAGCAGGCGCTTGAGCTCCTGCGTGGTCGTGGGCAGCCAGTGGGGCACGAACTCATGCCAGAACAGCGGGTGGCCTTTCATGCGCAGGCCGGCCTTGCGGCAGTACTCGGTCACCAGGTCTGCCGGCGGGCGGCGGTAGCAGGGCTCTACGCCCTTTTCATAGCGCAGATACCCCTGCCTCGGCTCGGTGCCTTCCCAGTAAAAGGGCACCACGGCCAGGTTGAACAGCTTGGAAAACTCCTGCTTGTAGATCTCGTTTTCGTCGGGCGTGTCGTACTCGTCCAGCATGAAGATGTTGCAGCCGAAGTCGAAGTCGCTGGTCTTCTGGCGCAGCTCGACGGTGGCGTTCGTGAGCGGCTTGCCCTGCGCGTCCACCGGGTAGAGCTTCACAAAGCCCTTGCGGTTGGTCTCGGTATCCCGGCCGACTCGATCCTCAAAATACTCCCGCTCGGCATGAAGCGCCTCGCGGAATTTGCGCGCGGTTTCGGTCATGTGTCTTTCCTCCTGAATTCAAAGTGACCGCCGGCAGGCGGTGAGAAACCTTTCTACAGCACCATGATACACGCTTTGCGCGCAAATGTCAATCGCGGTTTGACACCTTCCGCGCGTTGTGCTATACTAAGACAAATGCTTCGGAGGAAATGACGATGAAACTGATGATTGCGTCCGATATTCACGGTTCCGCCTATTACTGCCGACTGCTGCTCGAGGCCTTCAGGCGCGAACAGGCCGACCGCCTGCTGCTGCTCGGCGACATACTCTACCACGGCCCGCGCAACGCCCTGCCCAGGGACTACGCGCCCCCCGAGGTCGCCGCCATGCTTAACCCGCTCAAGGATCGCATACTCTGCGTGCGCGGCAACTGCGACAGCGAGGTCGATCAAATGGTGCTCGCCTTCCCCGTGCTGGCCGACTACTGCCTGCTCGAGGTCAACGGCCGCACGCTCTTCGCCACCCACGGCCACCTCTACAACGAAGACCATCTCCCGCCCCTTGCCGAGGGCGACGTGCTGCTCAACGGCCACACCCATGTGCCCCACCTCACCCCCCACGAGCGCTACACCTTCGTCAACCCCGGCTCGGTCTCCATCCCCAAGGAAGACAGCGCCCACAGCTGCGTCCTCTTCGGCGAGGACGGCGAGTTCCGCTTCCTGACGCTGGAGTAAGGAACGGGGGGCTACGTTGGGGAGGCCGCCTTTTTGACCGGGCAGTGCCCGGACCCACTTGCTGCCGCCGGATAACTGAAAGGTTGTCTTGCGTCAAAGCCTGCTGCGGACAGCCAACCCTCAGCCCCTCTCGAGCTCTCCCGAAAAGTACTATGATCTTCAAAACATATTTTCAGAAAGAAATGTGATTCCCCGAATGCAGCGCAGGAGGGGAAAACGAGAAACGAGGGTCGTTTTTCTAAAAAAGCGTCGAGTACAGATACCACTCATCAAAACCGTATAACAAAAACGCACCGGGCAGCGGGCGGTCATCGCCTTGTCCGGTGTGTTTTTGTGCTTTTACGGGGACTTTTTTCAGGAAGGCTCTGGGCGCGGGCATAAAACCTCTCCCGAAAGGGAACAGGCCGCAAGGCGGGATGCCGTCTCGTTCGAGGAACCGCGTTTCTCTTTTCCACTCCCACGCACCCACATCTCATTCGGGGAACCGCATCTCTCCAACAATCCTTCTTTTGCGGATCAATGTGTTTTCCGGGTGGGGCCTGGGGAGGCGCCTTTTTCAAAAAGGCGGCCTCCCCAGCGTTCCCCTCGTTCCCCCCTAGTTCACCCCGGCCTGGCGGATCTGTTCGGCGAAGCGGGATTGCGCCATGCGCGCGACCTGGCGCGCCTCGGGGTCGTCGGGGCTGCGCAGCACCCACTGGGCCATCTCGTGAGTTTCGTGCAGCAGAACGGTGTCGCCCGCGCAGGCAGCCAGACCGATCGCGGCCTCGCCGGTCTGCCTGAAGCCGAACAGCTCGCCCGGGCCGCGCAGCTCCATATCCTTCTGGGCGATGACGAAGCCGTCGTTGGTCTTGGTCATCAGGCGCAGGCGCTCGTTGGGCTGTGCCATGAGGAAGCAGTAGGACAGCGCCGCGCCGCGCCCGACCCTGCCTCGCAGCTGATGCAGCTGAGCCAGGCCAAAGCGGTCGGCGTCCTCGATGACCATGACGCTGGCGTTGGGCACGTTTACGCCCACCTCGATCACGGTCGTGGAGACCAGCACGTCGATTTCGCCCGAGTGGAAGCCTGAAAGCACGGCCTCCTTTTCCTTCGGCTTCATGCGGCCATGCACCAGCGCCACCCGCAGATCGGGCAGCTTTTCGTCCTTCAGCTCGCGATAGACGCTCTCGGCGGTGCGCGCGTCGGGCATGACCTCGCTCTCCTCGATCAGCGGACAGACCACGTACACCTGCCGCCCCGCCTTCACCTGCTCGCGCAGGAAGCCGTACATCGCCTCGCGCTTTTCCTCGGGCACGATGCGGGTCTGCACCGGCGTGCGGCCCGGGGGCAGCTCGTCGAGCAGCGAAATGTCCAGGTCGCCGTACAGGATCAGCGCCAGCGTGCGCGGTATGGGCGTGGCGGACATGACCAGCACGTTCACGTCCTGCCCCTTTTCGGAGAGCATCGTGCGCTGCCGCACGCCGAAGCGGTGCTGTTCGTCGGTGATTACCAGGCCGAGCTTCCGATACCTGACGTTCTCGGTGATCAGCGCGTGCGTGCCCACGACCGCCTGCCACTCGCCGCTTTCCAGTTTTTCGCGCGCCTCGCGGTGTCCCTTCGCGCTGGTCGAGCCGGTCAGCAGGCCGCATTTTATGCCCAGCGGCTCCAGCACGGCCCGCGCCGACTCATAGTGCTGCTGCGCCAGAATCTCAGTCGGCGCCATCAGCGCGCACTGATACCCGGCCTTCACGCAGGCGTACATCGCGCCGAACGCCAGCGCCGTCTTGCCGCTGCCCACGTCGCCCTGCACCAGCCGCGCCATCGCCTGAGGCGCGCGCAGATCGGCCAGAATCTCCCGAAGTACCCGCTTCTGCGCCCCGGTCGGCGCGAAGGGCAGCGTGCGCCAGAACTCCTCGGCCCGCTCGTCCGGGCAGTCCATCGGCTCGCCCCGGCCCCGGCTGCCCCGCGTCAGGCCCAGGCCGACCTGATAGAGCAGCAGCTCCTCATAGGCGAACCGCCGCCTGGCCGCGTCCAGCGCCTCCCTCGAGAGCGGATGGTGCGCGTTTAAGTAGGCGTAGTTTCGCTCGCACAGCACCGCGCGCTGCCGCACCCCCGCGGGCAGATCCTCCGACCAGTGGCCGTCCATCGCGGTTAGCGCCGAGTCGATGCACTCGGCCAGCGTCTTGTTCGGGATGCCCGCAATCGGCTTGTACACCGGCCGAATGACGTTCTCCTTCTCGATCGACGGGCAGACCAGCACCCGCTGCCCGCGTTGCATCTCCACCCGGCCGTACAGCAGCAATTCCCGCCCGGGCACAAGCTGCTGCTTGAGCCAGCTCTGATTATACCAGACCGCCTGCATCTTGCCCGAGGCGTCCTCCAGGCGCGCCCGCACGATCACAAGGCCCCGAAAACGCGTCATCGACACCCCGCCGATCACCCGCACCCGCACCGCCGCGCCCTCGCCTGGACGCAGCAAGGCAAGGGGCCTGACGTCGGTCAGGTCCCTGTATTCGCGCGGCAGGTAGCACACCAGGTCGCGCGCCGTGTGTATGCCCGCGTTTTCGAGCGCTTCCCGGCGCTTCGGCCCAATGCCCTTCAGTTCTTCAAGCGATAAATCCATACGATAAACCTCCTGTGGGAGAACGCTGGGGAGGCTGACGATCTGAGCAGGCAGCGCCAAAGCCCATTTGCCGCCCAGCCAGAAGAAATGCGGTCAGCCCCCTCTCAACCCCTCAGTCGCCTGCGGCGACAGCTCCCCTTTCAGGAGAGCCTCATGCCGGCGCGGAGCGGACGGAGATGTTCACAAACGCAGAATTCGGGAACTCCAATTGATGGTTCCCGAATTCATCGCCAGAATCCGCGGCAGCAAGTGTGTGGGCAACGCCCACCAGACAAACTTCGGTGGGGGTCTGGGGGAGCGCGAAGCGAAGCGGAGCCTCCCCCAGCGGGAGACGCTGCAATGCGGAACCACGCAGACCTTGGCCGCTTCAATCTATGGCGGCCAATGGTCGTCGCCAGAATCCGCGGCAGCAAGGGGCCGTCGGCCCTGCCGACCGGCAGCACCGCCTCCAGGCTCAGCCTGGTAGATGCGGAGGTATTCGGCGGTGGGCGCGCCGTCGTCCGACTGGAGAATGAGCGGGGGCAGCCAGTGCAGCATCGAGCCGCCGCCCTTGATCGCCTCCACGAGCACCAGCTTGGGCGCGTCGCCCGCGCGGTGGTGGACGGTGCGCACTCGCTTGGGCTCGAGGCGGGCGTTTCGCATGGCGCACATCAGCTCCAGCATGCGCGGCGCTGGAAACACGACCGCAAACCGCCCGCCCGTTCGCAGCAGCCGAAAGGCGGAAAGGCACACGTCCTCAATGGTGCAGTCGCCCTCATGCCGCGCAATGCGCTCGGTTTCGCGCTCGCTGCGCAGCGTGCCGCCCGCCTTGCCGTAGGGCGGGTTGCAGACGGCCAGCGTGTATTTTTCACAGCCCAGGACGCGATGCGCCTGCCTGAAGTCCTCGCAGAGCACCGAAATCTGGTCCTCAAGGCCGTTGAGAAGCACGCTGCGAGCGGCTATATCAGCCATATCGGGCTGGATTTCCACCGCGGTGCAGCGGACATTTACCTGATGAGAGACGGCCAGCAGCGCGATCACGCCGGTGCCCGTACCCAGGTCGACCATCTGCTCGCGGGGCCTGGGCTGCGCAAAGTCGGCCAGCAGCACCGCGTCGGTGCCATAATGAAAGGCCTTTTTCTTTTGCAGGATGACGAGCGAGGGGCCATTCAGCTCCTCCAGCCGCTCGCCCTCCCGGATCAAAGCAGTCTGAATCCCCATGAGAAGTTACCATACGTCGAGAACCGGCTGATGACCACCTGGCCGCGCACCGACGAGCAGTGGATAAACTGGTCGTCGCCCAGATAGATGCCCGCGTGGTCGCTCAGGTCGTCGTCGGTCTTGACCGTGTCGAAGATCAGCAGGTCGCCGCGCTCCAGCTTCTTCGGGTCGGTGATCTTGGGGTAAACCGTCATGTAGCCCTGCACGATCACGCGCCCGGAGATCTTCACACCCACCTTGCCGTAGCAGTACTTGGTGTAGTTGGAGCAGTCGAAGGTGTCCGGCCCGCCCGAGTTGAGCACGTACCTGCAGCCCAGCTTGCTCTCGGCCACGGCGATCAGCTTCTCGATCTTCTCGGCGCGGGTGACCGCCTCGCGCTCCTCCAGCTCTCGCTGCACCTTGTCCTGATACTCCTTGAGCGTCAGGGCGTTTTTATCGTTCATGGCGGCCCGGGTGGTCTTGTCGGCCGCGCCGGACTCAGTGAGCGCATGCGCCTTCTGGAACAGCCTGACCGCCGTCTCCAGCTCCGCGCCGTAGCTGCCGTCCAGCTTGCCGGTATAATAGCCCAGCGCGTTCAGGCGAACCTGTACCTGCCGCACCGCCTCGCCCTTGTCGCCCTTTTTGACCGCGCAGGTGCGATAGTACTCGGACAGGCTGATTCCCCCGCCCGCGTTAAGCAGCTTGCGCATGTCGGCCGTGATGTTCTTTTCGACGGTCAGGTCGTTCGCCTGGGCAAAGAGCCTGGCCGCGCGCAGCAGCGTCTCGCCGAAGCTGCCGTCCAGCGCGCCCGAATAGTAGCCCAGGTTGAGCAGCTGCCGCTGCACCGCGCGCACCGCCGCGCCCTTTTCGCCGTATTTGATCGGGCAGTAGGTCAGGTAGAGATCGTAGGACACCGCGTCGCTCGAGAAAATCTGAAGCCGGGTCTCCACGTCCGCCTTGCCGGTCACGGGAAGCGAATGCGCCGTCTGGAACAGCTTCACCGACGTGACCAGCGCGTTGTCAAAGGTGATGTTCACCTCGCCGGTATAGTAGCCCAGCACCTTGAGCCGGGTCTTGAGCAGGCGCACCGTGGTGGTCTTTTCGCCCTTGGAAATGACGCGCCTTGCGTCGTAGGCGGCGCGGGTGACCGCGTCGGGCGCGTTCATCTTCTTGCGGGTGTCGGTGTCGGCCTTGCCGGTGACGCGCAGGGATGCGGCGGTCTGGTAGGCCTTGACCGCGGTTTTTGTGTTCGCGTCGTAGCTGCCGGTCACGTCCCAGGCATAGAAGCCCAGCTGGATCAGGCGGGTCTGAAGCAGCTTGACCGCCTCGCCCTTACTGCCGGACTTGAGCGGGCAGAAGGTATCGTACTGCGCCCGGGTCACGCCGTTTCCTGCGTTGAGCAGCTTGCGGGTGGGCGCGTCGGCCTTGCCGGTTTTGCTCAGACTGTTGGCCATCTGGAAATCGCTCGCCGCCTGCGAGGTCGTCCTGTCGAAGCGGCCGGTGACCTCGCCGGTATAGTAGCCCAGGTCCTTCAGCTGGCGCTGCACCTGGCTGGCCGCGTCGCCCCTGTCGCCCACCGAAACCGGGCGAATCAGGTCGTATTCGGCCCTCGTGACCGCCTGCGCGCCGTTCATGACCTGCCGCGTGGACGCGTCGGCCGTGCCGGTGGCCTTGAGCGCGTTGGCCTGCTGAAAGAGCGAGACCGCGCTCTTGAGCGCCTTGTCATAGGTGCAGTCGATCGTGCCGGCGAAGTATCCAAGGGCCGTCAGGCGCGCCTTGAGCACCCTCACCGCCGCGCTGGACGCGCCCGGCCGGAGCGCGAGCGCCTGATAATAGGCCGAGGAGTCCTTCGCCTGCTCGCCGTTCATCAGTGCGCGGGTCGCGCTGTCGGCTCTTCCGGTGGCCTTCAGCCCGTTGGCCGACTGGAACTCGGAAACCGCCGTGCGGGTTGCCTTGTCGTAGGACTCGGTCATCGTGCCGGCGAAGTAGCCCAGCTCGGCCAGCCGCGCCTTGAGCAGCTTCACCGCCGCGTTCTTCTCGCCGTACTTGAGCGGACACACCTTGTCGTATTCTGAGGCGGGCAGCGCGTCCTGCGCGTTCATCCGCTTTCTGGTCGCCGCGTCAGCCTTTCCCGTGGCCTTCAGGCCGTGCGCCGTCTGAAAGCGCTTCACAGCCGCCTTGACCGCCGCTCCATATTTGCCGTCCGCCTCGCCGGTATAGTAGCCCAGCGCCCTGAGCCTCGTCTGCAGAAGCCGCACGGCCTCGCCCCTGCTGCCCGAGGACAGCGCGCAAAACGTCTGATACTCGGCAAAGGTCACGGCCGTCTCGCCGTTCATGAGTTTTCGGGTATTGCTGTCGGCGCTGCCGGTCGCCTTCAGGCCGTTCGCGGTCTGAAACGCCTTAACCGCCGACTTGACCGCGCTGGCGTACCTGCCGTCGACCTTGCCGTCATAGTAGCCCAGTGCGCTCAGGCGCTCCTGAAGCCGCTTCACGGCCTCGCCCTTACTGCCTGAGGACAGCGGGCAGAACTCGTCATACTGGCTCCTGGTGACCGCCAGCTCGCCGAAGAGCAGCTGCTGCTCCTCCCCGGTCAGCGAGCCGGTCTGCCGCAGGCCGTTGCCCGCCTGAAACAGCTTTGCCGCCGCGCGGGTCGCCGAGTCGAAGGTTTCGCTGGCCTTTCCATCGTAGTAGCCCAGCTCGGTCAGGCGGCGCTGCGCGGAAAGCACATCGTCCCCGCGCATGCCCATCTTGAGCGTTCTCGCCCCCTCGGCCCAGGCGGCGCCCAGGCACAGAGCCAGAAGCACCGCCGTCAGGCAGATCAGACCTTTCAGAAGCGAATGAGCAGAACGCGTCTTCATCTCAATCTTCTCCTTTGTATCCGGTACGGTCAGCCGACCAGGTAGATTTTCTTCAGGTATCCCTCTTTGCCGTCCACGCGGACGCGATACCATTCTCCGCTCTCGCCGAGGATGGCGGCCTTGTCGCCATTCTGCACGTAGCCCAGTGACTCCGTATCGGTCGACGGGCCCTTTCTCAGGTGAAGCGTGCCGTCGTTTTCGATATGGATGGTGGCCTCGCGCTCGGGCGCCTGCGTGGGCGCGGCGGTGGGTGCGGGCGTGGCCTCGGGGGCCTGCGCGCCGCCGTCCAGGTAGATCTTCTTCAGGTATCCCTCTTTGCCGTCCACGCGGACGCGGTACCATTCGCCGCTCTCGCCGAGGATGGTGGCTTTGTCGCCATTCTGCACGTAGCCCAGCGACTCCGTATCGGTGCCCGGGCCCTTTCTCAGGTGAAGTGCGCCGCCGTTTTCGATCTGAATGGTCGCCTCGCGGCCGGTTTCGGGGGTCTGGGTAGGCGAAGCGGTGGGCGCGGCGGTCGGGCTCACGTCGCCGGTCACGCGCACATACGCCTTGGACAGGTAGCCCAGCGTGCCGTTGTAGTTTACGTGATACCAGTTTCCGCTCTCACCCAGCACGGTCACCTTCGTCCCGCCCGAAAGCCGGGTCAGGATCTTCGACGAGGTGCTGGCCTTTTCGCGAAGGTTCAGCCGCGAGCCGCTGATGTTCACCACGCCGGTTCGGCCGGTCTCGGGCGCCTGCGTCGGGGCGGCGGTGGGCTGGGAGGTGGGCGCGGCGGTCGGGGCAGTCGTTGGCGCGGCCGTCGGGGTCTCCTCGGTCACGCGCACATAGTCCCTGGACAGGTAGCCCAGCGTGCCGTTGTAGTTTACGTGATACCAGTTTCCGCTCTCGCCCAGCACCGTCACCTTCGTTCCGCCCGAAAGCCGCGCCAAAATCTTCGACGAGGTGCTGGCCTTCTGACGCAGGTTCAGCCTCGAGCCGCTGATATTCACCACGCCGCCTCGCCCGGTCTCCGGGGTCTGCGTGGGCTCGGGCGTGGGTTCAGGCGCGGGGGTCGCGGTCGCCTGCGCGCCGAAGATCAGCTTCTGCAGCTCGGGCGTGGCGACGCCGTCCGGGTTCAGGCCGTTTGCCCGCTGGAAGGCCTGCACCGCCTCCTGGGTCTTGGCCAGGTAGTTGCCGCCGATCTCGCCGTCGAAGTAGCCCAGCTCCTTCAGCCTGCGCTGAAGCGCCTTGACCGCCTCGCCGCTGCTGCCGTAGGACAGCGTCTCGCCGTCGGGCGCGGGCGTTTCGGAGGGCGCGGGGGTGGCCGTCGCCTCGATCATCTTGAGGTAGGTGGTCATCACATAGCCCTCGAGCGATTCGGTGCGGATCTGCGACCAGCTGCCGCTCGCGCCCAGCACCTCGACCTGCGTGCCGTGGGTCACCCGGCCGACGATCTTATGGCCGGTGCCCGGCCCCTTGCGCACGTTCAGCCGCACGCCGCTATTGGGCATCTGGATGAGCGCCAGCGGGTACTGCGGCGCGGGGGTGGGCGTCGGCTGCTCGCCGCCCTGGGCCTCCTGCGCGATGCGCTTTTGCAGCTCGGGGGTGGCCACGCCGTCCGCCGTCAGGCCGCGCGCAGTCTGATAGGCCTTGACCGCCTGCTCGGTCAGCGTCAGATAGTTGCCGCCGATGCTGCCCTCGAAGAAGCCCAGGGCCTGCAGGTTGCGCTGCAGCTCCTTAACCGCCTCGCCGCTGCTGCCGTAGGACAGCGTCTCTTCAGGGTCGGTGTCGCCGCCGATGACCTCGCCGCCCGCGCCATACAGGCTCTCGCCCAGCGAACGCGTGGCTACCGTCGTGCCCGGATAATAGAAGGAAAGGATGTCCCTGTAGCTCTTGCCGTACGCGCTGGCCATCTGCTGCGCGCCGCGCTGGCTCATGCCCACGCCGTGCCCGAATCGCCGGAAGCTCAGCGTAAAGGCCGCGCCGCTCTCCTCGACCGAAACAATCTCGTTGCTGGAGCTGTTGATCGACAGGCCCAGCATGTCCTCCACCCCGCCGAAGGTGGCCAGGTTCACGGTCGCCTGAGCGGTTTTGCTGCCGTCGGTCGCGGTCAGAGTAAAGCGGAGCTTCGTATAGACCCGGCTGGGGGCAGCGTACTTGGGCGTGTGCGGCGTCACCTCGGAAATCCCGGTGATTTTGCGCCCGGAGGACTTCAGGCCAGCCGAGGTGAGCTGCGAATCGGCCGCGTCCAGCAGCGCCTGAGAAAGCGCCGCGCTCACGCTGCCGTTTTTCGGAATCAGCGCGCTCTTAACCCGGCTGCCGGGGTTTTCCAGGTCGTACGGGTCGTCCTTGACCACCAGATACGACGCCGAGCCGCCCCAGATGTTGGCGGTGCTCTCGGTCTGGCCGCCGTTGCTGGCGGTGTAGAAGCACTGGGCGTACGCGCCCGAGCCGGTGGTCAGGCACACGCCGCGCGTGCCGTCCACGGCGCTGATGACGTTTTTCTGGCTGGAGGAATAGCCGTAGAATACCTGGCTGTTCGTGTTGTCGGTCACGTCGTAGCTGCCCGAGGATTTCTTCGCGCGCAGGGCATAGGTACGCGCGGCGATCGCCTGGGTCTTGAGCGCCTCAATCGGGTAGCTGTTGGACATTTCGTAGCCCACCACGCCGTAAAGGTAGGTCTCGATGTACATCCTCGCCACCGTCTGGATGCCGCCGTTGACCGAGAAGATCAGGTCGGCGTGGAAGGTGTTGGACTTTGAGGGCGAGGTGAATTTCACGCTGCTCGACAGGCCGCCCGACAGGCGGTTAAGCGCGATCTGCGAGCCGCTGGTCACCGTCTGGCCGTTGACCGACAGCGTCAGGCCCGAGCCGCTCTGCGCGACCGTCACCGTCGAGCCGCTGGCGATCGTCTTGCCCGCGCAGGCATAGCCGCCGCTGGTCTTAAGGGTGATGCTTGACAGGCCGCTGCCCAGCTTGGTCAGCTTGACGCGGATCATGCCGTCCCCGGCCGCCTGCGCGGCCGGCGCGGGCAGGATTGTCAGCAGCAGCAGTGCCGCCATCAGGCAGCAGAGCAGGCGCATCGGCCAGGTTTTTCGCCTCTCGTGGGGTTTCTTGTGCGTTCGGTTGTTCACCGCGGGTGTACCTCCTTCGTTTTTTCGCGCTTCGGTTTATGCGCTATGGGGCGTATTCCGGCGACTCTGGGCCGGGGTTTTCTTCCGTTTTTCAGGGTAAAGCGGGCAGGGCCTCTCCCCTTTTTCGGGGACTACACCTCGCCTATATTCATATGTTTCGACGCAGTTACACTTTCTCCTGCCGCAAAATGTAATTTCTAAATAATTCCGTCATACATTCGAAATACCATGATGTTTCGAAAACAAAAAGGAACGCCCGCTTTTCAGTGGACGTCCCTCTTTCAGTTTTCGCTTACAGCAGCTGATCCTTCAGCGCCACGATCGCGGCGGCGGCGGAGCAGGCCTCACAGTCGCAGTACTTCGCGCCCGCGGCCTTGAGCTCCTTCGCGTGGGCGAGCATGGCCTTCGCGGCCTCTTCGCCCAGGTGCGCCTTCGCCGCGTCGGAGCCCGCAAAGGCGAGCAGGCCGTCGATCGGCTCGATATCCTCCTCCAGCTCGGCGAGGTACTTTTTCGTCTCCTCAGTCTCCCTCTCGGTGCCGAGCACCTCCAGCCAGGCGTTCGCGGCCGCGCGTGCCTCGGCGCAGCAGTAAGGCACATTCAGCAGTTCCTTCGTCTTCGCGACGGCCAGGTCAAGCGCTTCCTTCTTCATGGGTTGATTCCTCCTTTAAGTTCGCGTTTCGGTACCTTCATTATATACCCTCCGCGCGGAAGAATCAAGCGCTTTGGCGCGATTCAGGCGCTTGACCCGACCGCCCGCAGCGTGTATAATATGATAGGATCGGTATGAATCGGAAAGGCGGAACAAGGCGTGGCAAAGCTATACTTTCGATACGGAGCGATGGGTTCGAGCAAGACGGCGAACGCCATCATGGTGCAGTACAACTATCACGAGCGTGGGCAGAAGGCGCTCATGCTCAAGCCCAGGCTCGAAACCCGTGACGGTGAGAAGACCGTCCGCTCGCGCAGCGGCCTGAGTGCGCCCTGCGAGTACGTCGAGGATCTGGATACAATCGACGTGTCCGCCTACGACTGCCTGATCGTAGACGAGGCGCAGTTCCTGACCAAATCGCAGGTCGAGCGGCTGGTGCGCGTCGTGGACGAGCAGAACGTCCCGGTCATCGCCTACGGCCTGCGCGCCGACTTCCGCGGCAACCTGTTCGAGGGCAGCATGTGGCTGCTCGCCTGGGCGGACGCCATCGAGGAAATCAAAACCGTCTGCTGGTGCGGCCGCAAGGCTACCTGCAACGCCCGCATACACGACGGCCGCGTCGTCAAGGACGGCCAGCAGATCCTGCTCGGCGGCAACGAAAGCTACGTCAGTCTCTGCCGCAAACACTGGCGCGAGGGGAACGTTGGGGAAACGATCGAGAGGCGGCCTTTCTGAGAAAGGCCCCTCAGACTGTCAAAAAACCCCGGAGAGCTCGAGAGGGCCGCAGCCCTTTCGAACTTTCAATCGTGCCCAGCGGCGTGTACGGTGGGCACGGGGCGATTTTTGCGCCGGAAAATCCCATTTTCCAGAGAAAAAATCGTTTCCTTGCAGTCTCCGCGCCCGAAAAATCTTTGATTTTTAGCGGAGACTGGTGAGGGTGGCAGTGGCGGGGGAGCTTGCTTCCCCGTCCACCAGCTTGTCAAAACCTTTTTTGACAAGCTGAGGCGGCCTTTCTGAGAAAGGCCCCTCTCGAGCTCTCCCGGAAAGCACTTTGATCCGCAAAACTGATTAGTCGGACAGACGTGATACCCCGAATGCGGCGCAGGAGGGGGAGAACGCTCCTTCGCGGGAGCACGGCGCTGAGCCTCTCCTGAAAGGGGAGGTGCCCGCTATGCGGGCGGAGGGGTTCCGGGCGGCAGCCAAACCCCACCCGGAAAGCACTTTGATCCGCGCAAACTGATTCGGCAGACAGACGCGGCACCCCGAATGCGGCGCGGGAAAGAAACGTTGAAGCGGCGAACAGTCTGTGCCCGATACGCAGGGCGCGGCGACATAATAAATGGAGGAACGAATCGTGGCGAAGGGATTTTTGCCGGTTACGGCGCAGGAAATGCGTGATTTGGGCTGGGAGCAGCCGGATTTTGTGTTCGTCACCGGCGACGCATACGTAGATCATCCCTCGTTCGGCCTGGCCATCATCTCGCGGGTGCTGGAGCACGCCGGGTACAGGGTGGCCATGCTGCCCCAACCGGAGTACCACTCCTGCGAGGAGTTCAAGCGCTTCGGCCGGCCGAGGCTGGGCTTTCTGGTGATGGCGGGCGTGATCGACAGCATGGTCAATCACTACACCGTGGCCAAAAAGCGCCGCTCGGAGGACGTGTATTCGCCCGGCGGCGTGGGCGGCAGGCGGCCCGACCGCGCCACGATCGTCTACTGCAACCGCATCCGGGAGGTCTATGGCAGCGTGCCGATACTCATCGGCGGGGTCGAGGCCTCGCTGCGCCGTTTCGCGCACTACGACTACTGGGACGACCGGGTGCGCAACTCGATCCTGGTGGACAGCGGCGCCGACCTGCTGATCTACGGCATGGGTGAGAACACGATTCAGACGGCGGCCAAATGGCTGGAGACCGGCCTGCCTTTCAGTCAATCGCGCATTCCGGGCACCTGCATCCTGTGCAAAGAGCCGCTGGCGGACTACCTGCTCATCGAGTCGATGGAGGAGGTCGCGCATGACAAGGAAGCCTACGCCCGCGCCTTCAAGACGCAATACGACGAGCAGGATCCGATTCGCGGCCGGGGCATCTGCCAGAAGCACGGCAGGAGCTACCTGGTCGCGCACAAGCCCTGCATGCCGCTGACGCAGGAGCAGCTGGACGAGACTTATGCCCTGCCCTACATGCGCACCTGGCATCCGATGTACGACGCGGCGGGCGGCATTCCGGCGCTTCAGGAGGTCGAGTTCTCGATCGCGCACAACCGCGGCTGCTTCGGCTCGTGCTCGTTCTGCGCGCTGACCTTTCATCAGGGGCGCATTGTGACCTCGCGCAGTCACGAATCGGTGCTCGCCGAGGCCAAACTGCTGACCAGGCGGCCCCGCTTCAAGGGCTACATACACGATGTGGGCGGCCCGACCGCCAACTTCCGCCGCCCGGCCTGCAAGGGTCAGCTGACGCGCGGCGCGTGCAAGGGCAAGCAGTGCCTGTTCCCTCAGCCCTGCAAAAACCTGGACGCGG
This sequence comes from uncultured Clostridia bacterium, assembly GCA_934647305.1. Classification (GTDB taxonomy): domain Bacteria; phylum Bacillota; class Clostridia; order Christensenellales; family Aristaeellaceae; genus CAKUFI01. Next base: position 67,996 of record CAKUFI010000003.1, read on the forward strand.
ATCACGAGGACTACATCAAACTCCTGAGCGAGGTGCGCTCGCTGCCCGGCGTGAAGAAGGTATTCGTGCGCAGCGGCGTGCGGTTCGACTATGTGCTGGCCGACAAGGCACAGAAGTTCCTGCCCGAGCTGGTCAGGCATCACGTCTCCGGTCAGCTCAAGGTCGCGCCGGAGCACGTGTCCCCCCGCGTGCTGCGCTACATGGGCAAGCCCGAGGTGTCGGTCTATGAGGAATTCGTGCGCCGCTACAACGCGGAGAACGAAAAGGCGGGGCTCAAGCAGTTCCTCGTACCCTACTATATGTCCTCGCATCCCGGCTGCACACTCAAGGACGCGATCGAGCTGGCGCTGTTCATCAAGCGGAGCGGACACCGCCCCGAGCAGGTGCAGGACTTCTACCCCACCCCCGGCACGCTGTCCACCGCCATGTTTTACACCGGCCTCGACCCGCGCGACATGAAGCCGGTTTACGTGCCCAGGGATCCCCACGAGAAGGCCATGCAGCGCGCGCTCATGCAGTACTTCATTCCCGCCAACCGGCCGCTCGTGCTCGAGGCGCTCCGCCGCGCAGGCCGCACTGACCTGATCGGACACGGCCCCGACTGTCTGGTCTGGGACGATCACCGCAGGGGGAACGTTGGGGAGACGGCTTTTCTGAGAAAAGCCTCTCCCCAAGCCCCTCACGAAAAGCGCCATGATCCGCGCAAACAAGCTCGGTACACAGATGAAGCTCCCCGAATGCGGCGTGGAGGGAACGTCGAGGAAACGGCGAAAAAAGCCTCTCCCGGAAAGTACTCTGATCCGCGCAGGAAACGCAAATAACAGGCGCAATCCTCCGAATGCGGCGTTGGAGGGAAACGGAGAACGACGAAGGCCCCTCACGAAAAGCGCCATGATCCGCGCAAACAAGCTCGGTACACAGATGAAGCTCCCCGAATGCGGCGCGGGAAGGGAAACGGCGGGAAGCACAAATGACAAACGCGGCACTCCGAACGCGGCGCGAAACGGAGACCGACGGCAAAACGCTTGCAGCGCGCCGCGTTTTGGGGTATTATATAGGTTGAAAAGGCATCGACAAGGAGAGCAGCATGGAAAAGAAGCGAGTCACCATCCGGGTTGCCGGAAAGGATTATAATATGACCAGCAGCGATTCGGAGGCGTATGTGCGCCGGGTCGCCGCGTATGTGGATCGCAAGATCGGCGAGCTGACGCTGGCCACGCGCCTGCCGGCCGCGGACGCGGCGGTGCTCACGGCGATTACGCTGGCCGATGACGCCTTCAAGGCGCAGGACGAGAACACCCGTCTGCGCCGTGAGCTGGATCAGGCGCGGCTGGAGATCGACCGCCTGAGCGGGGAGAGCGACCGATGAGCATCGAGCTGCTGGCCCCCGCGGGCGAAAAAGAGGCGTTTCTGGCGGCGGTCAAGGCCGGGGCGAACGCGGTATACCTGGGCGCGACGGCGCTCAACGCGCGCGCTGGGGCGGGCAATTTCGACCGGGAGGCGCTTGTCTGGGCGGCCGAATACGCCCACGAACGGGACGTGCGCATTCACGTGACCGTCAACACGATGGTCAAGGAAGGTGAAATGGGCCTGGTGGACGACGTGGCCGAACAGCTGGCGCTTTGCGGCGTGGACGCGGCGATCGTGCAGGACCTGGGCGTGGCGGCGCGGCTTCACAGGCTGCTGCCCTCGCTGAGCCTGCACGCCAGCACGCAGATGGCCATACACAACGCCCAGGGCGCGCAGTTCGCGCTGGACGCGGGCTTTTCGCGCGCGGTGCTGGCGCGGGAGATGAACCTGGAGGAAATCGCCGAGTGCGCAGACACGGGCATCGAGGTCGAGGTCTTCGGCCACGGCGCGCTGTGCGTGAGCTGCTCGGGGCAGTGCCTGTTTTCCAGCCTCGTGGGCGGCCGCAGCGGCAACCGGGGTCAGTGCGCCCAGCCCTGCCGCCTGCCCTACCGGCTGGAGGGGGCGGTGCGCGCGCAGGGCTACCTGCTGTCCACGAAGGATCTGATGACGCTGGACTCGCTCGTGCAGCTGCGCGAGGCGGGCGTGGCGTCGCTCAAGCTGGAGGGGCGGCTCAAGCGGCCGGAGTACGTCTACGCGGTCACCTCGGCCTATCGCCGGGCGCTCGACCTGCTGGACGCGTACGACGACTATGCCCCCGACGAGGAGACCCGCGAGGAGCTGATGCAGGTATTCAACCGCGGCGGCTTCACGCGCGGCTACGGGCCGGGGCTGATCGACCGGGAGCTGATGAGCCGGGAGCGCCCGAATCATCAGGGCGTGCCGGTGGGGCAGCTCACCGCGCCGGGCAGGCTGGCGCTGACGCAGGATCTTCTGCCCGAGGACGCGCTGATCCTGCGCGCGAAGAAGGCGGACGAAGACGTGCCCCTGCGCGGGGTGTCCGGCCGGGCGGGTGAAACCGTCCGCGCCCGGGTGCCTGCCGCCGCGCGCCCGATCATGCCGCTGTACCGGCTGACCAGTCAGGAGCAGATGGAGCGCATCCGCGAGGCCTTGAACGACGAGCCGCAGACCGTGCTGCTGAGCGGCTTCTTCCGCGCGCAGGTGGGCGAAAAGGCGTGCCTGCAGCTCACCGACGGCGAACGCGCGGTCCGGGTCGAGTCGCCTGAGCCGCTCGCGGCCGCAAAGAAGCCGGGAGATCCCGAGCGCGCCCGCACGCAGCTTCAAAAGACCGGCGGCACGCCCTATCAGCTGATCGACCTGTCGCTTTCGGTCGATCCGGACGCGTTTTTGCCCGCCTCGCTGCTCAACGAGCTGCGGCGCGACGCGCTGAGGCGGCTTTCCCAGGCGCGCGTTGCGGCGCTGAGGGGCTGCAGAAGGTCGCTTTCCCCCGCGCTCCCGCCCGAGCTGCTCGAGCCGCCCGCCCCGAAGGCGCCCCTTTTGCGCGTCGAAGGCTCCGACTGGGCGCTGCTGAACGGCCTTCACGGCGCGGACGAGCTGATCTTCCGGCCGGAGGATCTGAGCGCGGAGGGCCTTGATCAGGTCGCGCCCGACCGGCCGTTTGCGCTGGCGCTGCCCATGACCTGCTCGGCCGAGGCGCTGGACAGGCTGTGCGACTGGGCGCAGGCGAACCAGGCCAACCTGACCGCCGTGTACATCGCCAACCCCGGCCAGCTGGTCGTGCCCTTCCCGGGAACGCGGCGCGCCGATTTCTCGCTGAACCTTGCCAACCGGGAGGCGCTGGCCTTCCTGGCCGGACAGGGAATAACGGAGTATACCCCCTCGGTCGAGCTGACCGCGCAGGAGCTGCGCCAGATGGACGCGGCGGGCGGCCACCGCGAGCTGATCGTGTACGGCAGGCTGCCGCTTATGCAGCTGCGCCACTGCCCCATCCGCGCCGCGCTGGACGGCCCGCACGCCTCCTGCCGCCGCTGCGACGGCCTGAGCGAGGACAAGCGGCTCAACGCGCATGTGCTGATCGACCGCAAAAACGTGACCTTCCCCCTGCGCCGCGTCAGGAGCGACGAAGGGTGCCTGGTGCGGGTGCTCAACAGCGCGCCGCTCTTCCTGCTGCGCCACGCAGGCAGGCTGCCCGAAAGTGCGGCCTGGCGGCTGATGCTGACCGACGAGACCGCCGAGGAGGCACAGTCCGTCCTGCGCCTGCACCGCCTGGCCATCGAGGGCGGCGACGTGCGCGCTGCCTCCGACTGGCCCGCCTGGGACGCGAAAAACACCACGACCGGATACTATTTCAGGTAGCGGGAACCTTCCGCGCCTTTTCTGACACACACCGAACGCAATCCTTCATGCAGGGAGATGATATGTATGCAGGAACGAACCCTGCGAGTACTGGAATTCACGAAAATCCGCGAGATGCTCAGCGCGCTGGCGCTGACCGACCTGGGCAAAGAGCGCATCGCGTCGCTCACGCCCGCCTCGGACGAGCGCACGGTCAGGCAGTGGCAGGCCGAGACCGAGGAGGCCAGCGTCATCATGGCCTATACCGGCTCGAACCCCATGCCCTTCGTGCCCGACGTGCGCGCGCACCTCAAGCGCGCTGGGGTGGGCGCGACGCTCAGCCCCAAGGCGCTGCTCGACGTGGCCGAATCGCTGCGCGCCGCCCGAAGCGCCCGGGACAGCCTGGTCACCGAGCGGGAAAACACGCCCTACATCACCGCGATGGCGGGCGGCCTGTTCACCAACCGTCCGCTCGAGGAGGACGTGTTCGACGCGATCCTGTCCGAGGACGAGATCAGCGACCACGCCAGCCCCGAGCTGTACTCCATCCGGCGGCATATCAAGCAGTGCTCCGAAAAGATGCGCGACAAGCTCAACGAGATCATCCGCAGCCCCTCGCTGTCCAAATACCTTCAGGACACGATCATCACCCAGCGCGACGGGCGCTACGTGCTGCCTGTGCGCGCGGACAGTCGGCAGTTTATCAATGGCCTGGTGCACGACCAGTCGGCCAGCGGCGCGACGCTGTTCATCGAGCCGGCGGCGGTGGTGGAGGCGGGCAATGACCTGCGCCAGTGGACAGTCAAGGAGCGCCAGGAAATCGAGCGCATCCTCTCCTCGCTGTCGCAGCGCATCGCGCCCGACGCGGAGGCGATCGAGCAGAACCTGGACACCCTGGCCGAGCTGGACATGCTGTTTGCCAAGGCCAACCTCGCCCGGAACATGCGCGCCGTGCAGCCCAAGCTCAACGCCGAGGGCCGCATCCGCATCCTCGAGGGCAGACACCCGCTGATCGACCCGGCGAAGGTCGTACCCAGCAACCTGTGGATCGGGCAGGACTTCACCAGCCTGGTCGTGACCGGCCCCAACACCGGCGGCAAGACGGTCACGCTCAAGACGGTGGGTCTGCTGACGCTGATGGCGCAGGCAGGATTGCAGGTTCCGGCGGCGATCGGCACCGAGCTGTCCCTGTTCGACGAGGTGTTCGCCGACATCGGCGACGAGCAGTCGATCGAGCAGTCGCTGTCCACCTTCTCCTCGCACATGACCAACATCGTGCGGATTCTTCGGGACGTCACCCCCCACTCTCTGGTGCTCTTCGACGAGCTGGGCGCGGGCACCGACCCCACCGAGGGCGCGGCGCTGGCCATCTCCATCCTGGAGCGGCTGCGCACGATGCACGTCATCACCCTGGCCACCACCCACTACAGCGAGCTCAAGGCCTACGCGCTGTCCACCCCGGGCGTGGAAAACGCCAGCGTGGAGTTCAACGTGGAGACGCTGCGGCCCACCTACCGGCTGTCCATCGGCGTGCCGGGCAAATCGAACGCGTTCGAGATTTCGCGCAAGCTGGGCCTGAGTGAGGACCTGATCGCCGACGCGGGCAAGCGCCTGAGCGAGAACCAGATCCGCTTCGAGGACGTCATCGCCAACGCCGAGTATCACCGCCAGGTGGCCGAAAAGGAGCGCGCGCTGGCCGAGGAGGCGCACAAGGAGACCCAGCGCCTGCAAAACGAGGTCGAAAAGCAGCGCGACGAAATCATCAAAAAGGCGCGCGAGGAGGCCAGGCGCACCCTCGTCAAGGCGCAGCGCGAATCCGAGGAGCTGATCGCCACACTGAAGAAGGCGCGCGCGAAGGATTCGGCGCCCCTCAAGGAGCATGAGCTGAGCGCGCTCAAGCGCCAGATGCAGTCCTCGATCGACGGCCTGTCCGGCGCGCTGCGCAGCGAGGTGCTCTCCGCGACCGAGCCGCCCAAGGATCTAAAGCCGGGCGAGACGGTCGAGCTGACCATGCTGGGCACGCAGGGCACGGTGCTCGCCCCGCCGGACGAGAAGGGCGAGGTCATGGTGCAGGCCGGCGTGATGAAGATGAAGGTGCATATCTCCCAGATGCGCCGGGTGAAGGCCGGCTCCCCCGCCCCCCAAAAAAGAAAGCCGGGCGCGCCGAAGAGCGGTTCCTCCGCCTCGAGCCTGCCCGCCGCCGGCCCCGCGTCCATGGAGTGCGACGTGCGCGGCATGACGCTCGAGGAGGCCATCGGCGCGGTCGATCTGTTCCTGGACAACTGCGCGATGCAGCACCTGAAACAGGTACAGATCATCCACGGCAAGGGCACGGGCGTGCTGCGCGCCGGCATACAGCAGCACCTGAAAAAGCATCGAAACGTGGCCGAGTTCCGCCTGGGGCGCTACGGCGAGGGCGAGGACGGCGTGACCGTGGTGACGCTCAAGTGAGGAGTTGAAGGCGCATGACCATACGACGGATGCGGCCGGGCGATTACGCCGCCTACTGCGGCCTGCTGCGCGAGCTGCACGAGATGCACTATGCCGCGCGGCCGGACGTCTATCAGCCCCGGCCCGCCCTGCCGGACGAGAAGGAATTCGGCGCGATGCTTGAAAGCTCGGACTGCTTCGTCAGCGAGGACGAGAGCGGCGTGACCGGCATGGGCGTAATGCGCCTGCGGACGTACGAAAGCCCTTCCGTGAAGAGGCACACGGTCGCCTGGATCGACGACCTGTGCGTGCGGAAAGACCGCCGCGGGCAGGGCGCGGGACGCTCGCTTTACGAGGCGCTGCTCGCCCGCGCGCGGGAGGAAAAGGTGGAGCGCATCGAGCTGAACGTATTCGGCTTCAACGAGCCGGCGCGCGCGTTTTACGAGCACATGGGGCTGACCGAGCGCAGCCGCGTGATGGAGGCCTGGGTAAAATAAAAGGAGGAGAGGCGCATGAGCAAGCTGAAAATACTGACCGTGGACGACGATCCCAATATCCTTCAACTGATCAACCTGTACCTGACCCGCGAGGGCTTCGAGGTGCTTCAGGCCTCGAACGGCACGGACGCGCTGAAGATCTTCAAGACCACGCCGCCCAGCCTGATGCTGCTGGACGTGATGCTGCCCGGCATGGACGGCTGGCAGGTGTGCCGCGAGGTGCGCAAGGTGTCCAACATCCCCATCATCATGCTCACGGCCAAGGACGAGACCTTCGACAAGGTGCTGGGGCTGGAGCTGGGCGCGGACGACTACATCGTCAAGCCCTTCGACACCAAGGAGCTGGTGGCGCGCATCAAGGCAGTGCTCAGGCGCTATCAGACGCTTGACGCCCCCGACAAGGAGCTCTCCTATCCCGGCCTGACCATCAACATCACCCAGTACACCGTCACCTTCCTGGGCAAGCAGATCGAAATGCCGCCCAAGGAGCTGGAGCTTCTGCACTTCCTGGCCAGCCATCCGGGCACGGTCTTCACCCGTGAGCAGCTGCTCGAGCAGGTCTGGGGCTACGACTTCTTCGGCGACTCGCGCACGGTGGACGTGCACATCAAGCGCCTGCGCGACAAGCTGACCGGGTGCGAGGAGCTGGGCTGGTCGATCAAGACCGTGTGGAGCGTGGGCTATAAGTTCGAGGTGAACAAGCCGTGAAGTCCTCGCTGTTTCGGCGGCTGTTTTTCGCCGTGGTGGGCATCCTGCTGGTCACGATCCTGTCGTTCACGGGCATCATGTGCGCCACGAGCGCCGCGCAGCAGCGTTCTGCCTACGAGGCCGAGCTGAAGCTGCAGGCGCGCGACCTGGCGCAGCTGGTGCAGGGTGTGGAGATGACCTCGCTGTGGCGGGTCGATCCGGCGGATGTCAGCACTTTCCAGTGGAAAATCACCGAAATCCAGAAAGACTATCAGGCGAGCGTATGGCTGGTCTACAAGAGCGGCTACGTGCGCATACTGGGCGACAGCGACGCCTCCAGCCTGAGCTCGATCGTGCTCAACGACGCGCTGCGCAGCCTGCTCTCCGGCCAGGAGGTACGCGCGCAGGGCGCCTTCTCCGAGCTGGGCGAGAACACGCTGACCATCGGCGCGCCCTTTACCACCCCGGACGGCGCGGTGACGCTGGGCGGCGTGCTGCTGCACGTGGACGTGTCCACCATCCCGATCAGCGTGCAGAGCGTGGTGGGCTATTCGGTGATCGCGGGCGTGATCTCCATGCTGGTGGGCGTGCTGCTCTCCTACCTGATCGCCAGCCGCCAGACCCGCCCCATCCGCGCCATCCAGAAGGCGGTTTCGGCCTTTTCCGGCGGCGACTTCACCGCGCGCGTGCCGCTCGACGGCAGCCGGGAGATGCGCGAGCTGGCCGAGTCGATCAACCGCATGGCCGAGGACCTGTCCAACCTGGAGGAATCGCGCAAGACCTTTGTGGCCAGCGTGTCGCACGAGCTGAGGTCGCCCATGACCTGCATACAGGGCTATGTCGAGGGCATGCTGGACGGCACGATTCCCCCTGAGGAGCGGGAAAAGTACCTGGGCACCGTGCTTTCCGAGACCAAACGCCTGACCAAGCTGGTGCACGACCTGCTGGAGCTGTCCCGGTTTGAGTCGGGCAAGTTCCCGCTGAGCCTGAGCGACTTCGACGTGGACGAGATGATTTTGTCCACGATGTTCAAGTTTGAGCAGCGCATCGAGGAAAAGCACATGTTGGTCGACATTTCCTTCAAGGAGCAGCCGCTCTACGTGCGCGCCGACGCCGACCGCATCGAGCAGGTGCTGACCAACCTGATCGACAACGCGGTCAAGTACGGCTGCGAGGGCGGTCAGCTGACCGTCTGGACGCACAGCGTGGACTCCCTGGCCTACATCACCGTCAAAAACGAGGGCCCGACCATCCCGCCAGGCGATCTCCCCTTCATCTTCGACCGGTTCTACAAGGTGGACAAGGCGCACACCTCGGGCATGGGCACCGGGCTGGGCCTATCCATCGTCAAGCGAATCATCGAGCAGCACGACAAGACCATCACCGTGACCTCCTCCGGCCGGGAAACCGCCTTCGTGTTCACGCTGCAGAAGGCCGCGCCCCCGCAGGACAAAAAATCAACCGAGGTGAGTACATGAAGCAGCAGAAAACCCGCCTTTTCACCCTGCTGGCCGCACTGATCGTGTGCCTGGCAGGCATCCTGTCCACCGCCGCGCAGGCACAGTCCTACGACGTGATCTACGGGCAGCAGAACCCCATTCCCGACATCGCCGAGCGCGTGCGCCCCGCCGTGGTGCGCGTGATTTCCAGCCGAGAGACCTGGAGCAGGCAGCAGGGCCGCCGCGTCGAGGAAAGCGGCTACGGCTCGGGCGTGTACATCGACGGCGAAGGCTACGTCGTGACCAATTATCACGTCGTGTCCGACGCGGACATCGTCGAAATCGAGACGCTCGCGGGCGACCGACTGACCGTGCAGCAGGTCTTCTCCGACGACAGCACCGACCTGGCGCTGCTGAGGCTGGAGGCGCCGCTGGACGTTACGCCCGTGCCCCTGGGCGACTCGGACGCGCTGCGCATCGGCGAATTGGCTGTGGTCATCGGGCATCCGGGCATGGCCGACCGCGTATTCTTCGGCACGGTCACCGCGGGCATCGTCTCCGGCCTGGACCGTCGCGACGTGAACGCGGGCAACTTCGGCCGCACTGTCAACACCATTCAGGTGGACGCGGCCATCAACCCGGGCAACTCGGGCGGCGCGCTGCTCAACGCAAACGGCGAGCTGGTGGGCATTCCCACCCTCAAGGCGGGCAGCGAGTACGGCGAGAACTATGAAGGACTGGGCTTCTGCATCCCGGTCAACACCGTGCGCGAGGTGGTCGCGCAGCTCAAGGAATACGGCGTGGTTCGCCGCCCGCGCATGGGCATCCGCATTTCCGAGCTGGACGGCCCGGACGAGCTCATCCCCGGCTACCCGCCCGCGGGTCTGCTGGTCATCGAGATCGAGGAGGGCACCCCCGCCGCCCAGTCCGGCCTGGCGCTCTACGACGTCATTACCCACGCAAACGGCACGCGTGTGAAGCAGTTCACCGACCTGTCCGACCTCACCGACACGATGAGCGCGGGCGACGTGCTGCACCTCACCGTCTGCCGCTGCTATGACCCCGCCGCCCAAACCCTGCTTGATGACCCCCAGACCCTCGAGTTCGACATCGAGCTGAAGGTGCTGGACTAGGGAGAACGTTGGGGATGCCGGCAGGCTGAGCCTGCACCCACCTGCCGCCGCGAAGCAGCAGGCAATGTGATCTGTTGGCAGCGGCACACTCCCCTATTCCCAAACCGCGAAGACTTCCAGGCCTTTACTCGACAGCCGCCGATCAAACCCGCGGCTTTCCCGACAGTCCCTCGGAACTTGAGTTGATATACAGGACTGCAATCACCAAAAACAGGAGGAAGACAAAATGAAAAAGGTTGGATTTATCGATTACTATCTGGACGAGTGGCACGCAAACAACTATCCGCGCTGGATTAAGCAGTTCTCAAACGGCGAAATGGAGGTCGCCTATGCCTACGGCCTGATCGACAGCCCGCTCGCCGGCCGCCGCACCAACGCGCAGTGGTCGAAGGATCTGGAGATCCCGCTGGTGAACAGCATTGAGGAGCTGATCGAGAAGAGCGACTACCTGGTGGTGCTCTCCCCCGACAACTGTGAAATGCACGAGCAGCTGTGCCAGCTTCCCCTGCGCAGCGGCAAGCGCACCTATGTGGACAAGACCTTCGCGCCCGACGGCGTGATCGCCCGGCGCATCTTCGCCATCGCCGAGGAATCGGGCACGCCCTGCTACTCCACCTCCGCGCTGCGCTTCGCCGACGAGTATCAGCCCCTGCGCGGCAAGAAGTACGACGCGATCGCGGCCTGGGGCCCGGGCAACTTCGAGACCTACTCCATCCACCAGCTCGAGCCGGTGATGATGCTGATGCAGGCGCGCGCCGAGTCGGTGCTGTACCTGCCCGCGAAGGACGCGTACACCCTGCTCATCCGCTTTGAGGGCGGCCGCACCGCCTCGCTGACCGGCCTGATGAACGGCAGTCCGTTCGCCCTGAACGCCGCCGGTCCGGACGGAAACCAGATGGCCGTGCAGCAGGTCGACTCCTTCAGCCGCTTCATCCCCGCCCTGATCCGCTTCTTCGAGACCGGCGAGGCCCCCGTCTCCCACGAGGAAACCATCGCGATCATGGACGTGCGCGGCGCAGGCCTGAAGGCCATCGAGCGCCCCGGCGAGTGGATCGACGTAAAGTAAGTCCCTTTGAAAAACCGACTCCCTCCAGGCGCGATGGCCCGGAGGGAGTTCCTTATTCCGCTGCCTTAATACACGATCACGTGGGTACCGCCGGGGCAGTTGTTCCAGAGCCAGCGCGCGTCCTCAACCGACAGGCGCACGCAGCCGTGCGAGGCGCGCCTGCCCAGGTTGCGAACCGAGCTCTTGACCAGCGTGCTCTCGTCGTCGGAGTTGTACAGCACGCTGTGGAACATGATGTCGCCGTCGATGTAGTAGGCGTACTGCGCCCAGCACTTCCACTTCTTGAAGTAGTGCCAGCGCGCGCCCGGGCCGGTGTAGGTGAATTCGCCGGTGGGCGTGGGCGTATCCCGGAGGCCGGTCGAGCAGACCATGGTTCTGGTCAGGATCGAGTACTGGTCGTTGTCGTCCAGCGCGTAGACGTAGACCTGCTGGTCGTCCACGCTGACCTTGACCAGGTAGGGCTTCATGGCGCGCACCGCGTCCTCCGAGTACAGTGCCAGCTGGGTGGCCTCGTCGGCGACGCCGGTCGCCTGTAGGCGGTTGCGGGACTGGAACTTGCTCAGCGCGCGCTCGGTCGCCCCGCCGAACAGCCCGTCCGCGCTGCCCGCGGTCAGGTAGTCCAGCGCCTGAAGCCGCCGCTGCACGCGCAGCACCTCGTCGCCCGAGTCGCCGCTCTTCACGACGGCCTGGCGAATGACCGGTATGCCCTCGTCAAACAGCAACACCTGCAGATCGTGCGTGAGCACGCCGTCGCCCTCGTAGCCGTCGTCGAGCTCGGGCACTGCGGTCGCGGAGGGAACGGGCGTATACTGCGCCTGCACCAGGTCGGGCCGCGGCGTGGCGGTCGGCTCGGGCGTGGGCGTGGCAGTCGCACTGGCCGCCAGCTTGTCCTTCTCGAGCTGATGCAGGTACTTCTGCAGCGCCTTGACCCCGGCGGTCGTGCGCTCGTTGAAGTAGCCGCCCGCCGAGCCGGTCATGAAGCCCAGCGCGATGAGCTGCCTCTGCGCCGCCTTGACCCGGTCGTTGGTCATGCCCGCCGTGAGCTGGTTATAGACCGGCTGCTCGGCGCGGATTGCCTTCGAGGAAAACAGCAGGCTCTGCGTCTGCCGGTCGGCCACGCCGGTTTCCTCAAGGCCGTTCGCCTGCTGGAACACGCTGAGCGCGGCCAGCGAGTTGGCCCCGAACGAGCCGTCTGGCTGCTCGCTCAGGTAATTCAGCGTGTACAGGCGGGTCTGAACGCGGCGTGCCTCCGTCCCCCTGCTGCCCTGGGTCACGTCCTCGAGGTACAGTTCGAAGTCCTCGGGCAGGATCTCCTCCAGCAGCGAGGTCTCCGCAATCCCGTCGGCCACCGTTTCAGGCGTGGGCGCAGGGGTGGGTTCGGCGCTCGCAGCGTCTTCTCCCCCGGGCAGCGACACACCTGACTCCGCGTCCAGGGCGCGCTGCTCCAGCGTACGCAGTCCGTTTTCCAGCGCCAGCACCGCCTGCTGCGTGTTGTAGCCGAACTTGCCGTCCACCGCGTCGCTGAGGTATCCCAGCTCAGTCAGGCGCGTCTGCAGCCGCTCCACCCAGATCCCGCGCGAGCCGGACGCAAGGTCGGTCATCGGCTCCTCGGTGGGCTCGGGCGTGGATAATGCGGAGGGCTCCGCGGCGGGAACCGCTGTGGGCTCAGTCTGACTGGCCGCGGCCGAAGCGCTGGGCAAAACCGGCTGGCCCGGGTGCTGGATCGGAGCAGAATCCTCCTGTGCTCCGGCCGGCACGCACAGCAGGAAAAGCATCGTCAGGACAAGGAAGAGTGAGGCCAACCGTTTCAAGGGACACACCTGCGCTTTCTGTTTGCTATAACCTATATATTGTTTAGACGCAGGTTTCATGCGCAGGTGTCATCGCTTTTCACATCGATGGAAAACTTAACATACAGTGTCCCGAAAAATCCTTCCCGTCAGGGCTCATTCGAGAAACCGCCCGTCTCCGCGTGACGGCTTTTGCGGATCAAGGCGCTTTCCGGGAGCGCTCGAAGGGACAAAGAACCTCTGCATGCCCTCATTTACAAACCGCATTACGTTTCGTTTCGCGGCAGCAGGCGGAGCCGAACGCCGCCCGGTCAGAAAGGCCGCCTCTCGAACGTCTCTCCCCGTTTCTCGCCCCGCCGCATAGGATGGAGCGGAGGTGTATGCGATGGCATTTTATGAAGCGCAGGCCGCGCTGTGCGGAATCGCGAGGTACCCCAACCTGCGCGGAACGGTACACATTTTTCCAAAGGACTGCGGCAGCGTGGTGCAGGTGAGCGTGACCGGTCTGCCGCGCGGGTGCTCAGGGGTGAGCTTTCACGCGCTGTATATTGAGGAAGGCTGCGGCTGTCCCCCGCTTCGGGTACGCGGAGGCGGCGTGATGTCGCCGCTGCTCAACGCCGGCGGGATCGCTGTGGCGACGTTCTACACGTCGGGCTTTCGGCCGGAGGATGTGCTCGGGCGCAGAATCGTGCTGGCCATGAACGCGGACTGCTTCGAACGCGGCGGCGGAACGCCCATTGCGACCGGCGTGATTGCGCCCTGCTCGCAGAATGCGCCGCAGTGGCCACCCTCTGGCTGCGAGCCGCCCTGCGCCCCCTGGCCTGACTGCCCGCCGCCCAGACCGTCTTTCGGCTGCGAACCCCCGCCCCGGCCCGGCTGCTGTACACGACCCGCGCCGCCCTGTCCCCCGCCGCTGTTCCCGCCCAGGCCGCCCTGCCCGAGGTAAAAAGCGGTGTAGACAAGGTAACCCGCCGGGCACGGTCGACGACGCCGCACCCGCAAGCAGTGCGAAATGCTGGCTCAGAGGTATTTGGGCGCAGGCAGTCGGGGCGCTGTGCGCCCCCGTCTGCCTGCGCCCCCGAGCCGTATTTCCTGCAAAAACGCAGTTTTTGCGGGAAATACGGCTCTGCGCCCGCAGCCCTGCTG
>CAKUFI010000004.1 GCA_934647305.1 uncultured Clostridia bacterium
CGACGGCTCAAATCGTAGATTTGAGCCGCGGCACCTGGCCGGGGAGCTTGCTTCCCCGTCCACCAGCTTGTCAAAACTCTTTTGACAAGCTGGAAACCGGCAGCTCTTCGGCGTTGCCGGTTTTTGCATGGCGCGCTGAAAGGAGATTGTCATGAATCAGGCTGCCTGGGACGAAATCAGGGCGAAATACACCACCGAGACCGGCGAACCGCTTCCCGGCGTGCCCTCGAATTTTCACACGCATACGACCTTCTGCGACGGGGAAAATACTCCGGAGGAGCTGGCCGCGGAAGCGCTGCACCTGGGCTGTCCGGCGCTCGGCTTTTCAGGCCACTCGTGCGCGCGCTTCGACTCGACCTACTGCATGTCGCCCGAGGGCACGCAGGAGTACTGCCGCCGGGTTCGCGCGCTGAAGGCGCAGTACGCGGACCGGCTTCAGGTGTACCTGGGCGTGGAGCAGGACTTCTACTCCGACACCCCCACCCACGCGTACGACTACGTGATCGGCTCGGTACACTACCTGAAAAAGGACGGCCAGTACCTGACGGTCGACCACAGCCGCGAATGGCTGCTGCGCGACGTGGAAAGGCACTACGGCGGCGACGTGTACGCCTATATCGAGGATTACTACGACACGGTCGCCCAGCTGTACGAACGGACAGGCTGCCAGATCGTCGGCCATTTCGACCTGGTGACCAAGTTCATCGAGCAGGGCGAGCTGTTCGACACGAGCCATCCCCGCTACCGCGCGGCGGTGCTCGGGGCGCTCGACTGCCTGTGCCGGCACGACGTGGTCTTCGAAATCAACACGGGCGCAATCGCCCGCGGCCTGCGCACCAGCCCCTATCCCGAGCCCTGGATTCGCGAGGAAATCCGCGCCCGGGGTAAACGCTTCCTCCGGTCGGCAGGGCCGACGGCCAACTGCTAGCGCCGGCCAAACGAATCCTTCGGCCATAGATTAGAGCCTCAGGATTCTTCGTCTGCGGAAAACTCGGGATGATTGCCCCCACAAGAGCAACGGCAGGCAGGGCCGACAGCCACTAGCTGAGGCTGAACCCCACCGCCCGCTTCGCGGCCACCTCCCCCTTTCGGGGGAGGCATAGGCGCGTCGTATAGGCTTCCCTGAAAGGGGAGCTGTCGCCAAAGGCGACTCAGGGGTCGGCAGGCTGAGCCTGCGCCCGCCCCCGTGCAGGGCGGCATGTGCATCCCCCAACACTCATAAAGCAGGTGCGTCTCGATGAAAAAGAACTATCCCTGGCGCTACGCCGCCTTCATGATCACCTATTACACGGTCAACGCGGTCTATCAGGGCTATATTTCCAAGTACTTCCAGATGCGCGGCGCAACGACCGCCCATCTCAGCGTGCTGCTGGCCGCCGCGCCGATGATTTCGATCGTCTCCCAGCCCTTTTGGGGCATGCGGGGCGACCGCGCGAAGAGCCGCAACCGCGTGCTGCGCCTGATGATCCTGCTGGGCGTGGGGCTGATGCTGATGCTCCCCCTGTCGAACGCGTTCGGCTGGATGCTGCTGTTTAACGCGCTGTTCGCCGCCCAGTATACCTCGATTCAGCCGATGGGCGACTCGATCATTTTGGAGTCCCTGCTTGCCAGGGGTAATCAGCCGTTCGGGCCGCTGCGCCTGTGCGGCAGCCTGAGCTTCGCGGTGGTCAACCTGGGGTTCGGGCTGCTGGTCGGGGAGCGGTTCGAGTGGGTAATCTATCTGAGCGCCGCGCTGCTCGCGGGCGTGTTCCTGTCCACGTACCTGCTGCCGTCTACGCCCGGGCATCAGGCCGAAACCGGCCGCAGGATGTCGCTTGCCGACCTGTTTAGGGTGCCCGGTATGCCGCCGCTGCTCGCGCTGTTCATGATGCTTCAGCTGTGCATGGGCTATTTCTACAGCTTCTTCTCCATCCACTTCACCGCACTGCCGGGCGGAAGCATGACGCTGCTCGGCCTGGCCTACTTCATCTCGGCCACCAGCGAGCTGCCCTTCCTGCTCAACGCCGACCGGCTGTTCGACCGGCTGGGCGCAGGCAGGCTGATGTGCCTGAGCGCGCTGACCATGCTGACCCGGTGGGTGCTGCTGGCAGCCTGCCCGAACGTCGCGGTCGTGCTGTGCAGTCAGGTGCTCCACGGCGGCGGGTTCATCGTCATGTCCGTGAGCATGGCCAAGCATGTCAACGCCACCGTGCCCGCCGAGCTCAAGAGCAGCGGCCAGTTGCTGCTGGCCGTGGTGGGCTTTGGGCTGGCGCGCGTGTTCGGCATACTGGGCGGCGGGCTGCTCTCCAGCGCGCTGGGCGGCACGCGGCACGCCTTTCTCATCATGGCAGGCGTGTGCGCGCTGGCACTCATCCTCTTTGCGCCGCGCTATTTCCGCCGCGTAAAGGCAGACTGAACGCAGCAGCGCCCCGGGGACGTTTTCCAGTCCTCGGGGCGCTTTGTCGTTTGTCCAGGCGGGAGGGTTCACCTCATCCGGCCTCGCACTGCCGACAGCCAGTGGAACCGGGCGCTGCGCGGTCTGTAGGCAACCGCATTGCCCACGTTGCGGGCAGCGCGCAAACTTCGGTGGGGGTCTGGGGGAGCGCGAAGCGATAGCGGAGCCTCCCCCAGCTCGCGTCGGCAGCGCCGACAAGCGTTTTCCGGGGAAACCCGGAAAACCGGAGAAATTGGGAACTCCAATTTATGGTTCCCAATTTCGTGTTCCGTCCGGCGGAAGCAAGTGGAACCGGACACTGTCCGGCGCAGAATTCGGGAACTTGAATTTATGGTTCCCGAATTCGTCGCTAGAACCGGCAGCAGCAACCGGGTGCAGGCTCAGCCTGCCTATTCCCAGTCCATCATGCCATTGTCGGAGAGGAAGGCCTCCTGAAGATCCATGTACTGGTCGATAAAGGAGGCCAGCGGGCTCTGAGCGCTGTCCTTGAGATGGTTGTCCTTGGCGAGCCGGTCGAGGATGAACTCGAAGGCCTCGTCGTCGTCGTAATAGGCGTCGCCCATCAGGCCCTCGGCGTCCAGCACGCCGGACTTCTGCATGAAGGCCATGTCGGCGGCAATGGCCTGGCGAAGCAGGCTGTCCAGCTGGGGCGCGAGGGGCTTGAACTCCTTCACGTCGAACCTGGGGGTCATGAAGGCGACCGCCTTCTCAAGGTCATAGCCCTGCATCATCATCTTGATACACTCCTTTTCTCAGCCGCGCAGCGCGGTCCACAAATCGTCGTACAGCCGCTGGGCCTCGTTGTCCAGGGGCTTGAGCATCTCGGCGTCCGCGAGCGCCTCGGAGGGCACGTTGACCGCCTCGTTGGCCTTGAAGTCCTCGGGTAGGTATTCCTGCGCGGCGGTGTTGCAGCTGCCGTAGTTGATCAGCGAGGAGGCGTAGGCGCTCACCTCGCCGTCGAGCAGGTAGTCGAGCAGTATGTAGGTCGCGTCGGCGTGCGGGCCGTCCTTGGGCAGCACGATGCAGTCCACGCCCATCAGCATCCCCTCGGAGGGATAGACCACCTTGAGCTGCGGCATTTCCTCCTGCGCCGCCACGATCTGGGAGCCGAACATCACGCCGGCAATCGCGTCGCCGCCCAAGAGCGAATTGTGCGGGGTGTCGGCGTTGTAGACGGTGACGTTGTCCTTGAGCGCGAGCAGCTCGTCCTTGACTGCCTGCAGCTTCTCCGGGTCGGTCTCGTTGCAGCTCAGGCCCAGCTTCTTCTCGGCCATCGCGATCACGGTGCGCATGTCGTCCAGCAGCACCAGGTTCTTCGAGAATTCCTCGCGCCACAGGTCGGCGTAGCCGGTCACCTCAAAGTCCACCTGCTCCGGGTCGTACACGATCAGCGGCACGGTGTTGTCGTAGGGAATGGTGTAGCGGTTGTCCGGGTCGTAGTACTGGCCCTGATAGGCTGGGTCGATGTTCGCGTAGTTCGTCAGGCGGGAGGCGTCCACCTCGGCGAGCAGGTCGCCCTCGGCCATCGTGGCGATGATGTAGTCGCTGCAGATCACCAGGTCGTACTGGCCGGGCGTGGAGAGCAGCTTGGCGTGCATTTCCTCGCAGGTGGAGAAGGGCGAGTAGTTGACGCGAATGCCGCTGGCCTCCTCAAAGGCCGCCACCACCTCGTCCGGGATGTAATACGTCCAGGTGAACACGTTGACCACGCGCTCGCTTTCAGGCAGCGCGTCCGCCCGCTCCCGGGCCAGCGCTCCGGCGCTTTCCATGTCGGCCAGCGACACGCAGGGCACCAGCAGCAGCGCAAGCGTCAGAACAAACGACAGTACCTTTTTCATTTGACAAAATCCTCCTTTTTTAAGAAACGAATGGGCGACGACCTTCTGTCCTCTCGAACGCTATCCCCGTTTCTGTCTGGACAGGCGTTGGGACAGGAAGACCGCGGCGAAGGACACCAGCAGGGTCAGGGTACACATGGCGTTGATCGACGGGGGCACGTTGGTCTTGAGCTTGCCGAAGACGTACACCGGGAAGGTGGTGGTTTCCGGGCCGCAGACGAAGAAGCTGATGACCATGTCGTCGAGCGACATTGCGAAGGCCAGCAGCACGCCCGAGAGAATCGCCGGGGCGATCAGGGGTAGCGTGACCGTCACAAACGCCCTGCGCGGCGAGGCGCCCAGGTCGCGCGCCGCCTCGATCAGACTGGGGTCGAGGCCGACCAGACGCGTGCGCACCTGTATCAGGATATAGGGCACGCAGAAGGCCGTGTGCGCAAGGATCAGCGTCAGATAGCCGAAGGGCAGCCTGAGCGCCGAAAACAGCGCCATATCCGCCATGCCCAGCACGATTTCGGGCAGCATCACCGGCAGCATGTTCACGTTCTCGATCAGTCCCGCGGCCTTCAGGCGCGAGCGCGACAGGCCGACCGCCCCCAGCGTGCCGATCGCCGCCGAAAGTACGCAGCTCACCAGCGCCACGGTCAGGCTGACCTGAAACGACTCGGTGATGGCGCGCGTTTTGAACAGCTCGGCGTACCAGCGGGTGGTGAAGCCGGTGAACAGCACGCCGTTTTTGCTCTCGTTGAACGAGTAGGCCGCGACCACCGCCGTGGGCAGGTACAGCACGATCAGTATCACCGCGAGATAGATTCGTTCGAGCCTTTTACGCATCGTCATCCCTCCGTTCCGAAAGCGTATACCGGCGGTACACGTTCATCGTCAGGAAGGTGATCACGATCAGTATCATCGACAGCGCCGCGCCGAACGGCCAGTCCCGCGAGACGGTCAGCTGGTTGTTGATCAGGTTGCCCAGCAGCATGCCGCTGCCCCCGCCCAAAAGGTCGGAGATGAAGTACATTCCCGCCGCCGGCACGAACACCAGCACGCATCCGGACAGGATACCCGGCAGCGTCTGGGGCAGTATGACCGTCCAAAACACCTGAAGGGGCGAGGCGTACAGGTCGCGCGCCGCCTCGACGAGCGAGTAATCGAGCTTCTCGACCGAGGTGTAGATCGACAGGATCATGAACGGCAGCAGCGAATACGTCATGCCCAGCAGCACCGCGCCCGGCGTGTTGAGCATGCGAATCGGCCTGTCGATCAGGTGAAGCGCCTGCAAAAGCCCATTGAGCAGGCCCTTGTTGCGCAGGAGAATCATCCATCCATACGTGCGCATCAGCGCGCTCGTCCAGAAGGGAATCACCACCAGCATCAGCAGCACGTTTCGCGTTCTTTCCCGCTGTCTGGACAGAAACCAGGCAAACGGATAGCCCAGCAGCAGCGTAAAGGCCGTCGTCAGGCAGGCGATCCGCAGCGACGAGCGGTACACGCCGTAGTACTGCGGCTCCAGCAGGCGGCGATAGTTGGCCAATGTCAGCTTGTACTCCACCCCGAACGACTCGCCCGTCGTCAGAAAGCTCATCAGCAGCACGTACAGCAGCGGAAACAGCACCAGCAGCAGCGTCCACACGCCCAGAAGGACGAGCGGCGCGTTCCAGCCACTTTTCTTCTTCATGTCGCGCTCCCCCCGGGCACCAGCGCGGCGTGCCGGGGCAGCCAGGAGAGGAAGGCCTCGCTTCCCTCGCCGGGCAGCTCGCTCACGGCCTGCGCGCTCATCGCCATGACCTCGCCCGCCTGGGGCAGGGCCAGCGTCGAGCGCACCATCGCGCCGGTGTAGTGGTGCGAGCAGACGAGTCCCTTCAGCGTGAAGCCCGGAACCGGCTCCCGGGTCAGTCTCAGGCGCTCGCTGCGCACGCAGACCCAGACGCTTTCTCCCGCCGTGTAGACGCGCGGGTCGGCCGAAAGCGCCTCGCCGCCTGCCAGGGAAACGCGGTACGCGCCCGACCGGCCTGAGATCACCTTGCCCGGCAGCAGCAGACTTTCGCCGATGAAGCGGGCGGAAAACAGCGTCTCGGGCCGCTCGTAGACGTCCTCGGGCGTGCCCAGCTGCTCCAGCCGGCCGCCGTTTAATATGCCGATCCGGTCGGACATCGTGAGCGCTTCCTCCTGGTCGTGGGTGATATAGACGAAGGCAATGCCCAGGCGGGTCTGAAGGCGCTTGAGCTCCAGCTGCATCTGCCGCCTGAGCTGCAGGTCCAGCGCGCCCAGCGGCTCGTCCAGGAGAAGCAGGGTCGGCTCGGTCGCCAGCGCACGCGCAATCGCCACCCGCTGCCTCTGCCCGCCGGAAAGCTGCGAGGGCATGCGCTTTTCATATCCCGCCAGCTCGATCAGCTCCAGCAGCTCCCTCACCCGCGCGCGCTGCGTTTCGCGATCGACTCCGCGCATCCGCAGTCCGTAGGCGATGTTTTTCTCCACGCTCATGTGCGGGAACAGCGCGTAATTCTGGAACACCGTGTTGACCGGCCGCTTTTCGGGAGGCACGTCCGTCACGACCCTTTCCCCGATCAGCACCCGACCCCGGTCGGCCCGGGTCAGGCCCGCGATAATGCGCAGCGTCGTGGTTTTTCCGCATCCGGACGGGCCCAGCAGCGTCAGAAATTCGTGCGGCTTGACGCAAAGAGACAGGCCGCGAAGCACCTGCGCGTCGCCGAACGCCTTGTCGATTCCCTCCAGGCGGAGGATTTCCCCGCTCGCCATGACTGCCTTCACCCCTCCTCAAAGTATACGCTTTGACTGTATTATAGCATACGCGCCGCCCGCTTCGGCGCTGCGCGCGAAAAATTCACACAGAATGAACAGGAAGCGGCCCGATTCCGCGCCCGAAAACTGAAATTCTATTTGACAAACTCGCTTTTTCTGGGTATAATATCGTAGTTGACGTATGAGGTGAATGCATGATGATGGATATCTCGCAGGCACTAAAGAATCCGGGTCAGTACTACCCCTTCAAGGCGGAGCTGGAGCTCCCCGAGGTCGAGGTGCTGGATGATCCGGTGCGGTTTGAGGGAGTCAGTCTGGAGGGAACCTACGTGGGGGGCGAGGACACTGTCCGCCTCGAGGGAACCGTCCGCGCGGTGGCGCATACGCGCTGCAGCGACTGCCTGGAGCCGGCGCAGGTGGCGCTCGAGGGCGACTTCGACGTGACCTTCGCGCGGAATCCCGATCCCGAAGATCCCGATCTGTACCCCATCGAGGGCTACCGGATCGACATCGCCCCCATGGCACAGGAAGCGCTGCTTCTCGAGATGCCGATGCGGGTGCTGTGCCGCGAGGACTGCAAAGGCATTTGCCCCATATGCGGACAAAATCGCAATATTGCACCCTGTACATGCCAGGAGGGCGGCGTACGCCAAAACAATCCCTTTTCGGCATTGAGTGAATTGCTGACAGAGGACGAGGAGGTGTAACCATGGCCGTACCGAAGGGTAAAGTCTCTAAGGCGCGCAGAGATTCTCGCCGCGCCGCGCACTGGAAGCTGTCTGTGCCGGGTATCGTGAAGTGCCCGCGCTGCAAGCAGATGAAGCTGGCCCACCGTGTGTGCAAGCACTGCGGTTACTATGACGGACAGCAGGTGGTCGAGGTAAAGACCGAGAAGACCGCTGACTGAGCGTCTCCGGGCAGTAAGCCTACGCGCAGCACCCCATAAAGCCGGCCGCGTTCATTGCGGCCGGTTTTTCCATACACTTTTTCCGCGCTTCGAGCGCGCGCCGGCCCTGCCAAATCGGAACCGCGCAAAAAACTGATGGAAAAATGAAAAAATGCACTTTCCAAACGCGCATGGGTTATGCTATAATATGCGTGAGCAAGCGCTCGCAAACAGATGAGGAGGTATCATCACCATGGCCAACAATGCTGATGCGGTCCTGAGCCAGTTTACTCAGGCTGATGACGGAACCAAAGTTGAGTTCACCGGCAAAAAGCTGAAGGTCGGTATTATCGGTACCGGCTGGATTGCCGAGGCTCACATTCAGAGCTACAAGAACATGCCCGACGTGGAAGTGGTCGCCGCTGCGGACCTGATCCCCGGCAAGGCGGAAGCGTTCATGAAGCGCTTCGGTGTGGAGGGCGTTCATTTCTATCCCAGCCACAAGGAAATGATCGATAACGAGCAGCTGGACGCCGTGAGCGTGTGTACCTACAACGCCGCCCATGCCGTGCCCACCATCTATGCCCTGGAGCATGGCGTGAACGTGCTGCTGGAGAAGCCCTTCACCGTGACCACCGAAGAGGCCATTGAGGTCATGCGCGCCGAGAAGAAGAGCGGCAAGGTGCTCTCCATCGGCTTCCAGCCCCGCGGCGACGAGAACATGCAGATGATCAAGAAGGTCGTGCAGTCCGGCGTGCTGGGCAAGGTGTACTACATCCAGACCGGCGGCGGCCGCCGTCGCGGCATCCCGAACAGCACCTTCATCGAGAAGAAGACCGCCGGCATCGGCGCTCTGGGCGATATCGGCTGCTATTCTCTGGACGTGGTCCTGAACGCCATCGGCTATCCGAAGCCCCTGACCGTTTCCGGCTACAAGTCCGCGTACTTCGGAACCAACCCGAAGTACGCCACCCCCGACAAGTTCCACACCGCCGAGGAGAACGCCAAGCGCTTCAGCGTTGACGACTTCGCCGCCGCGTTCGTGCGTCTCGAGGGCGACATCATCCTGGACTTCCGTATTGCCTGGGCCATGCATGTCGACACTCCCGGTGACACCATCATCTTCGGTACCGAGGGCGCGCTGCGCATTCCCTCCACCGACTGCTGGAACGGCACCTTCACCAGCCCCATGACCCTGTATCATGACGTGGCCGGCGCGCACGTGCAGACCACCATCCCGCTGATCCCCCACAAGGGCCCCGGCCTGTTCGACATCAAGATCCGCGGCTTCCTGGATGCGGTCAAGAACGGCACTCCCGCTCCCGTGCCCACCAGCCAGATCCTGTACAACCAGGCCATCATCGACGGCATCTGCAAGTCCGCCGAGCTGGGCCACGAGATCGAGCTGAACATCCCCGAGGTGTAATCGATCGGCAGGGCCGACAGCCGGTTGCTACCGCCGAACAGAACACGACCCTGAGGGCCATACACTAAAGCCCTCAGGGTCTTCGTGTGTAATGATACGATGCAATACCCCTCAACACCTCTGGCGACGGCCGGGCAGGGCCGACAGCCGGTTGCTACCGCCGAACAGAACACGACCCTGAGGGCCATATACTAAAGCCCTCAGGGTCTTCGTGTGTAATGGCTGCAAGAAAACAGCGTCATTCGGGCTACGATGGCCTTGGCCGCTTCTCTCCCGGGAGTTTTCGCAAAACGAATCCCGATCGTCTCTTCCGAGGCGGTCGGGATTTTTTGCTATGCGGACTACGGGTGCAGGCTCAGCGCCTGCCCGGGAATGGGTTACTCAGAAACCGTGACGTGGAGCATTTTCTGCTCGGTCTTGGGGCGGTCGCTGCGGTCGGTGGGGGTGGCGGCGATCTGGTCGACGACCTCGATGCCCTCGATGACCTTGCCGAAGGCGGCGTACTGGCCGTCCAGGTGGGGCGCGTTCTGGTGCATGATGAAGAACTGCGAGCCGGCCGAGTTGGGCATCATGGAGCGGGCCATGGACAGCACGCCGCGGGTGTGCTTCAGGTCGTTCTTCACGCCGTTGGCCGAGAACTCGCCCTTGATGGTGTGGCCGGGGCCGCCCATGCCGGTGCCAGTGGGGTCGCCGCCCTGAATCATGAAGCCGGGGATGACGCGGTGAAAGATCAGGCCGTCATAGAAGCCCTTTTTGGCCAGATCGACGAAGTTCTTGACGGTGATGGGCGCGACGTCCGGGTACAGCTCGGCCTTGATTGCGCCGCCGTTTTCCATTTCGATGGTGATGATGGGATTGCTCATGACTGCTTCCTCCTGAAAAAATTACTGTTCGATGCGGGTGGGCTTGTAGGTATAGCCCTGGGTGTCTACGGTGATGCTCTTGATGCGCCACTCGGAGAGCGGCTTGTCGTTTGCGTCGGTCGAGGTGGCGGCGATTTCGTCCACGACCTTCATGCTCTCCTCGTCGATGACGCGCCCGAAGGCGGCGTAGTGGCCGTCGAGGTGGGGAGAGTCGGTCTGCACGATGAAGAACTGCGAGCCGGCGGTGTTGTTGCCCGTGCCCTTGCGCGCCATGGAGATCACGCCGCGGGTGTGGCTCAGGTCATTCTTCACGCCGTTTGCGGAGAACTCGCCCTTGATGGTGAAGCCGGGGCCGCCGGTGCCGTCGCCGTTGGGGTCGCCGCCCTGGATCATGAAGCCGTTGATGACGCGGTGGAAGATCAGGCCGTCGTAGTAGCCGCTGTTCGCCAGGTCGACAAAGTTGGCCACGGTGATGGGCGCGACGTCCGGGTACAGCTCCAGGTGGATTTCCTCGCCGTTTTCCATGGTGATCGTCACCTGGGGATTGGGCACATCCTTGTAGCTGGGGGTGCTGACCTTCAGGTAGATAAACGCCGCGGCCACGCACAACGCCACGATTACCAGGGCGCACAGCACCATCTTGAGGTTCTTGTTCATCGGGTGATACCGTCCTTTCATTCTGCGGATTCGGGCAGGATCAGGGCGCGCTTGCGCCGAACCATCTCGTCCACGCGGTCGATGTATTGCTCAATGTTGCGCACGTTGGGGGCGCGCTCGATGCGCCGCTCGCGGGGGAAGAGCCACTTGGTGATGCTGCCCGCCCCCAGGGCCAGCACGCGCGCGGTCTCCTCCATGTTGCCGATGTTGTACAGGCAGGCGTGGCCGGGCAGCGCGTAGCCCACGTTTTCCAGGTTGCCCGCCATGTACTTCTGCCGGTACAGGTAGTAGGGGAAATATCCCTCCTCCCGCAGCGACTGCCGGGCGAAGTCGACCATGCGCGCGGCCTGCTCGGCGCCAACCTGGGCGTAGCCCTGCTCGTGCAGGCGGCTGGAGCGCTTGATGGCCAGCGTGTGCACCGTGACGCTCTCCGGGTGCAGGTTCATCGTCGTGCGCAGGCTGCGGGCGAAGTCGTCCTCGCTCTCGCCGGGCAGCGCGGCGATCAGATCCATGTTGATGTGGCGAAAGCCCATCTCCCGTGCCAGGGAAAACGCGTCCAGCGTGTCCTGTGCGGTGTGCGCCCGGCCGATCAGGCGCAGCGTCTCGTCCGAAAAGGTCTGCGGATTGACGCTGATGCGGGTGATTTCGTGCTCCCTGAGCGCGGTCAGCTTCTCGCGGGTGATGGTGTCCGGGCGGCCGGCCTCGACCGTCCACTCGACCGCGCCCGGAAAGTGCTCCTGCGCGCAGTCGAGCAGCCTGGCAAGCTGCCCCGCCGACAGCGCCGTGGGCGTTCCCCCGCCCATGTACGCCGCGCGCACGCGCAGCCCCATCTCCCGCATGAGCCGGGCGCTCTCGCGGATCTCGGTCTCAAGCGCCGCGAGGTACGGCTCCACCAGATGGCCGTCGCCCAGCTCGCCCGAGGCGAAGGAGCAGTAGGCGCAGCGGGTGGTGCAGAACGGAATGCCGATGTACAGGTCGAAGGTATCCTCCGGCGGGTCGATCACGCCCTTCTGCATGGCCAGTATGTCGCTGAGCAGGCGCGCCTTGTCGGCGGAGACGTCGAACCGCCGCTGCAGCTCGCGCTCGGCCGCCTCGCCGGTGATTCCTTCCTCGGCCAGCTCGTACATCAGGCGCGTGGGCCGGATGCCGGTCAGGCTGCCCCAGGGCGGCTGCATGCCGGTCAGGCGCTTCATCAGGCGGTAGCAGGCGGTCTTGACGGCGCGCTTGAGCAGCCGTTTCTCGACCAGTCCGCCCGTCACGACGGCCTGCGCCGCCTCGCCGGTCTCGCCGTCCATCGTGAAGCGCTCGATCCACTGGCCCTCCGCGGTCTCGTGCGTGTGGGTCAGCAGGCGTTCGCCCCCGTCCATGCGGATTTCCACCGGCCCCAGGAACAAGCGAACCACCTCGCAGATGTCGCCGTAAAACTCGGGCGTGTCGGTTTTCAGCAGGATCATTTTCCAAAGTACCTCGCAATCTGTGCCAGCGCGGCGGATTCCCCGTGTCCGGGATACACCTTCAGCGACCGGTCGAGCGACAGAATCAGCCTCAGCGACCCCAGCAGCTGATGCAGGCTCCCGCCCGCCAGGTCGTAGCGGCCGTATCCCTGCGCAAACACCGTGTCGCCCGAGAACAGCGCGCCGTCCGCCTCGTCCAGCAGGCACACGCCGCCCTGGGTGTGGCCGGGGGTGTGCAGCACCTTGAAATGCACGCCGCATACGTCGATTTCGCCGTTTTCGGGGTAGGTCTCGTCGGGCCGCGCGGGCGTGAA
The DNA here is from genome assembly GCA_934647305.1 of uncultured Clostridia bacterium. GTDB lineage: Bacteria > Bacillota > Clostridia > Christensenellales > Aristaeellaceae > CAKUFI01. The sequence continues at coordinate 12,633 of CAKUFI010000004.1, forward strand.
CGGTTCGGTGCACACCTGCGCGCTCCAGGCGCTGTCCTCCCGCGAGGCGAGCAGGTACGCGTCGCTCTCATGGATGTGTATCCGCGCGCCGAATTCCTGCCGCAGCCGTGCCGCGCACAGGAAGTGGTCGAAGTGCCCATGGGTGAGCAGGATGTCGGTCAGCCTTTTGCCGCTGCCCGCAATCGCCCGCGCCAGCGCCGGATAGTCGTCGCCCGGGTCGATCAGCAGCGCGTCCGGCCGCTCGCTGCGGTAAAGCAGGTAGGCGTTGGCCTGGTACGCGCCGCACACGATGGGCGTAATCACTAAATCGCTCATGTCAGAAGCCCTTTCTGCTGTCCAGCAGGATCGTGACCGGGCCGTCGTTGACCAGCTCCACCATCATGTGGGTCTGGAAGCGGCCGGTCTCCACCGGGATGCCCTGCGCCTCGATCGCCACCTTCATCTGCTCCACCACGGGCGCGGCGGCCTCCGGGCGCGCGGCGTTCGAGAAGGAAGGCCGGTTGCCGTGGCGCGCGTCGCCCAGCAGCGTAAACTGGCTCACCAGCAGCACCCTGCCGCCCACGTCCTTCAGGGACAGGTTCATCTTGTCGTTTTCGTCCTCAAAGATCCGCAGTCCGCAGATCTTCTTCACGCAGTAGTCCATGTCGGCCTGCGTGTCGCCCTCCTGCGCGCCGACGAGCACCATAAAGCCTCGCTCGATGCGCCCGGTTTCCTCCCCGTCCACCGTCACGCGGGAACGGGTCACTCTCTGTACTACGCAACGCATGCTGATCTCCTTAATAAAGCGTTTGGTTTGTTGGCGTGAACCCCTCAGTCCTCTCCGATGACAGCTCGCCTTTCAGGGGAGTCCATACGATGCGCCATGCCTCTCCTGAAAGGGGAGGTGGCCGCGAAGCGGACGAAGGGGGTCTGGGGGAGCGCGAAGCGAAGCGGAGCCTCCCCCAGCCCGGGTCGGCAGTGCCGACAAGCGTTTTCCGGGGAAACCCGGAAAACCGGAGAAATTGGGAACTCCAATTTATGGTTCCCAATTTCGTGTTCCGTCCGGCGGCAGCAAGTGGGTGCAGGCTCAGCCTGCCGGCAGCAGGTGGCAGTCGGCCCTGCCGACCGGCGGCAGCAAGTGGAACCGGGCACTGCCCGGCTAGGCCGTCAGGCGGAAGACCTCGAGGATGTCGCCGCGCTTGCGGAGCTTGTCGATGACGCGCTCGAGCTGCTTGGTATCGGTGATCGAGAGGATCAGGTCGATGCAGGTGGTATGGCGCGCCTTGCTCTTGTCGATGCGGGCCGAGATGGAGACGATGGGGATTTCCATCTGGCTGAGCATGGTGGAGATGTCGGCGAACAGACCCAGCCGGTCGTAGGCGATGACGCGGATGTTGGCCTCGTAGGCGGCGTTTGCGTCCTCCTTGCGCTCCTCGTTTTCCCACTTTACGTCGATGAAGCGCTCGGGGGTCTGCATCATGTCGGCCATATTGGGGCAGTCGCTGCGGTGGATGGACACGCCGCGGCCGCGGGTGATGTAGCCCACGATGTCGTCGCCGGGCAGGGGATTGCAGCAGCGGGCGAAGCGCACCAGCATGTCGGAATCGCCCTCGACGATGACGCCGTTGGAGTGATGCTGGGTGACGGCGCTGGATCGGGCGGGCGTGGGGGCAGGCTTGGGCGCGGGAACCGGCTCGGCCTGCTTGTTGGCCTTGCGGTATTCCTCGACCAGCCGGTTGATGACCTGACTGCCGCTCAGGCCGCCGAAGCCCACCGTGACGTACAGATCCTCCATCGAGTGGATGCTGTACCGCCGCTCGATCGACTCCATGAACTCGTTTTTGACCAGCTGGGAGAGCGAATATCCCTGCCGCTTGGCCTCGTGATCCAGTATGTCGCGGCCGCGGGCCAGGTTTTCGTCGCGCAGCTCGTGCTTGAGGTAGGCGCGGATCTTGCTCTTGGCCTCGCTGGTTTTGCACAGCTTGAGCCAGTCCATCGACGGGCCCTTGGAGTTGCTGCTGGTGAGCACCTCCACGAAGTCGCCGGTCTGCAGCTCGGTCTCCAGCGGCACGATGCGGCCGTTGATCTTCGCGCCGATGCACTTGTTGCCGATGGCGCTGTGGATGTGATAGGCGAAGTCGACCGGGGTCGCGCCGCGCGGCAGGTTCACGATGTCGCCCTTGGGGGTAAACACGAACACCTCGTCGCTGAACAGGTCAACCTTGAGCGCGTCCATGAACTCGCTCGGGTCGTGGGTCTCGTTCTGCCAGTCGAGGATCTGCCGGAGCCAGTAGAGCTTGTTGTCCAGCGAGTCGACCTGCTTGCCCTCCTTGTAGCGCCAGTGGGCGGCGATGCCGTACTCGGCGGTGCGGTGCATTTCCCAGGTGCGGATCTGCACCTCGAAGGTCTGGCCGCGCAGCTCGCCGCTGGTGCCCACGACGGTGGTGTGCAGCGACTGGTACATGTTGCCCTTGGGCATGGAGATATAGTCCTTGAAGCGGTTGGGCACCTGCGTCCACATGGTGTGTACGATGCCCAGCACGGCGTAGCAGTCCGGAATAGTGTCCACCAGCACGCGCACAGCGATCAGGTCGTAGATCTGGTCGAAGGTCTTGCCCTGCGTCTTGAGCTTGCGGTAGATGCTGTAGAAGTGCTTGGGCCGGCCGGCGATTTCGCAGTGTATGCCGGCCTGATCCAACTGCTCCTTGAGCGCGGAAATGACCACCTGGATGGCGTGCTCGCGCTCCTTGCGCTTCTGCCCCACCTTTTCGACCAGGTCGTAATACCCCGCCGGGTCGATGTAGCGCAGCGCCAGATCCTCCATCTCCCACTTGAGGGTGGACATGCCCAGGCGATGGCACAGCGGCGCGTACACGTCCAGCGTCTCGCGGGCGATGGCCACCTGCCGGTCGGGCGACTGATACTTGAGCGTGCGCATGTTGTGCAGCCGGTCGGCCAGCTTGATGAGCACCACGCGGATGTCCTTGGCCATCGCCAGGAACATCTTGCGCAGCGACTCGGCCTGCTGATCCTCGCGGGAGGTAAAGTCCAGGCGCTTGAGCTTGGTCACGCCGTCCACCAGCAGCGCCACCTCCGGCCCGAACTGGGCCTCGATGGTCTCCACGGTCACGTCCTTGTTGTCCTCCACGCAGTCGTGCAGGAAGCCTGCCGCCACCGTCGTGCTGTCCAGCATCAGGTCGGCCAGTATCGACGCCACGCACACCGGGTGAATGATATACGGCTCGCCCGACTTGCGCTTCTGATCCTTGTGCGCTTCGCAGGCAAACTGGTAGGCGCGCGTGACCAGCGAAAGATCATCCTTGGGATGATACTTCTGAATTTTTGTCAGGATCTGCTGAAGCTGCTGATCCAAATCCATCGCAGCGGGTTCGTTCATGTTCTCATTCCTTTCGAAGGGCGTATTCTCGAAGCGCGGTCAGGCGGCGAAACAGCGGGTCGCTCGCCGGGTCGCATTTTTGCGTGGGCAGCAGCTGGAGCGCGCCGCCCGCGTGAGTCCAGGTCACCAGGTTCACCCGGCACAGCACGGCCACGCCGCACTGGACGCACACCTCGCTCGTGCGCGCCTCCTGTGCCAGGGCACGGATGGCGTCGGCGGCGGAGGCGCCCCGTTGGGTGAGTATGCGGCGCAGCGCTACGAACAGCTCGCGCAGGCGCGCCACGTCGGGGATTTCCTTCGCCCACAGGCAGCCCTGCTCGGGGCGTTCGCAGACCGCTTTTGCGCGGGGAAGGGCGGCGAAGGCGGCCCTGGGCGCGTCCCACAGGATCAGGCGGCGGCAGGCAAATTTCGCCTCGCCCGACGGGCACAGGCAGATCGAATTGAAGCAGGCCTGCTCCTTCGGCCAGCAGCCCACCAGCACGTCCGCGCGGTCGGTGAGCTTTTGCTCGCGCAGAAGGCTCAACAGCTCGTTTGCGCCCTGGCGCGTCACCGCGGCGATCACCGTGCCCTGCACGTCCTCGCGCAGCCAGGAAAAGGGCGCGTCCGGCGGCAGAGGTTCAGCCGGAGCGAAGATTCCTTCTACCCCCGTTAAACTATTATTATAGAGCATATCGCGCAAATAGGCGTTAAAAACAAGTTGATATTTGCGCTCAAATCGCTCGGCGGCCTCCTCGAAGCCCTCGGGCAGCAGCTCCCTGAGCTCGTACTGCAGCGAGACCGTGTCCTTCCAGCGGTTGATCGACGGGCAGTAGATCATTTCCCGCTCGGTGCCCGCCAGCTCGCCCGCCCGCGCGCCCAGGCCGAAGCCCACCGCCCGGCGCACGCAGCCCGCCTGGGACAGCGAGGCCTGAAGCGTCGCCCCGTCCGAACCGGCGCTCCGGGCCGAATCCAGCCGCGCCCGGCACAGAAACGCCGGGGTGAGGTTGCCGTAGCCGGTGGGCTGCAGCAGGGACAGCGACTCGACCGCCCGCCGCTCGGCAGCCTCCACGCCCTTTCGGCGCGCGCGGTACAGGTCCTGCCGGTCGATCAGGCGGTTCGCCTTTTCGGTCAGCTCCTCCCGCAGTGCGGGTAGCGTGTCGCGCGGCTCGCCGTCCTCCAGCATCGCGAAAAACGCCTCGTCGGCCACGGCGTGCTCCAGCGCCAGGTGTGCGGCGCGCTCCATGTCCTCGCGCAGGTCGCGCTCCAGTTCCCGCAGGCCGTCCGCCTGCGCCCGCTGCATTTCCTCGTCGGACAGCAGCGTCAGCGGCAGCTCCAGGTCGTACTCGGCCTCGGGAATGTAGTCCTCGGGGCGGGTGTGCTCCCGCAGGTACGCGTCCAGCCGCTCGATCAGCTCGGGCACGTGCTTTTCCTCGATCGTCAGACCCGCCGCCTGCCTGTGCCCGCCGAAACGGATCATCAGGTCGGCGCAGGTGCACAGCGCCGCGTAGATGTCCACCGCCGGGATGCTGCGGCAGGAGCCGGTGCAGACGCCGTTTTCGGCCGAGAGCAGGATGGTCGGGTAGTGATACTCGCTCACCAGGCGCGACGCGGCCAGGCCGATCACGCCGCTGTTCCAGCCCTCGCCCTTGAGCAGCAGGATTTTGTGCGCCAGCAGGTCGTAATGCGTCATCAGGGCGTGCGCCTCCTCGACGATGCGCTTTTCGACCTGCTTGCGTTCGGTGTTCTCGTCCTCAAGCTCCTGCGCAATGCGGTTGAGTTCGCCGGTTTCGGTGCCGGTAAGCAGGCTGAGCGCCCGGCGCGCGTCGCCCAGCCGTCCGCTGGCGTTGAGCCGCGGCCCCAGCTGAAAGCCAATATTGCCCGCCGAGATCGTCCGCCCCCTGAGCCCCGCGGAGTGAATCAGCGCCTGAAGCCCCGGCCGGGGATGCTCGTTGATCGCCTGAAGCCCCAGAAAGACCAGCACCCGGTTCTCATCGACCAGCGGCACGATGTCCGCCACCGTCGCCAGCGCCGCCAGGTCGAGGAAGCGGCTCGCCGTCTCCCAGCCCAAAAGCGCGCAGCTCAGCTTGAACGCCACGCCCGCCCCGCACAGGTATCCAAAAGGATATCCCTTGAGCAGCGGGTTGACCACCGGGCACTCGGGTAAAAGGTCGCCCGGGCGGTGGTGGTCGGTCACGATCACGTCCAGCCCCAGCTCCTTCGCCAGCGCCACTTCCTTCGCACAGCTGATGCCGCAGTCCACCGTGACCAGCAGCGCCCGCTTTTCCGGGCAGCCGGCCTCCCGGGCGATCTCGCGCACAGCCGCCTCGTTCAGGCCATAGCCCTCCCTGTGCCGCGAGGGAATGTAGGTGCGCGCGTCCATGCCGAACAGCACGAGCGCCTGACTGAGTATCGCGCAGGCGCTCACGCCGTCCACGTCGTAGTCGCCATAGACCCAGACCGGGCGCATTTCGTCCTGCGTCGTGCGGATCAGCGCGACCGCCTCAGCCATGTCCGAAAGCAGCATCGGGTCGTGCAGCTGCTCGCGGGCGGGGTGCAGGAAGCGCTCGGCTTCCTCCGCGCTCGATATACCGCGTCGAACCAGCAGCTCGTGCATCAGCTCGCTCATGCCCTCGCTCCGCGCCCAGGAAGCAGCCGCCTCGCCGCGCTGTGTCTTTCGTCTCATGAACCTGCGCCTCCCGCGAAAAAAACTGGAAAGGACAGTCCTCCACATGGGAAGACTGTCCCGAAAGTATCTGGAATGTGCCTTATTCGGGCAGTCCGTCGTCGTTTCGACCGCCTGCTCAGGCCTTCTTGGCGCTCTTCTTGGCCTTGTTGCCCTTGAACAGGTTCTTCAGGCCGTCGAAGGTGCCCTTGTCCATCCAGCTGGCCCAGAACTGGCCGCTGAGGAACACGGAGGAGTACACGCCGGCCAGCATGCCCACGATCAGCGGGAACACGAACTCCTTGATGGAGGACACGCCCATGATGTAGAGCACGACCAGGGTGACGAGGGTGGTGATGGTGGTGTTGACGGTGCGGGAGAAGGTCTGCGCGACCGACGCGCCCACCAGATCCGCGTGGGTGCCGGTCTTGTAGGCCAGCAGCTTCTTGTTCTCACGGATGCGGTCGAAGATGATGATGGTGTTGTTGATCGAGTAGCCGATGATGGTCAGCAGCGCCGCGATGAACGAGGTATTGACCTGATACGCGCCGCGCGCGAACGTCATGAAGGCGCACATGATCAGGATGTCGTGCGCCAGGGCAAGGAGAGCCGCCAGGCCGCTGGTGAAGTCGAAGCGGATGGCGATGTAGATCAGCAGGCAGACGAACACGATCAGGCAGGCCTTGACGGCGTTGTTGATCAGGTCGCGGCCGGCCACGGCACCGACGGTGTCGGTGGTGTAGTAGGTCAGGTTGGGATAGGTCTTCTTGAGCTCATCCTCGAACACGGCGCGCATGTTCTCGGCCTCGGAGCCCAGATCCTTGGCGCGCACCTCGAGCTGAGTCTCCTCGGCGCTGGTGCCGGTCTTGGCGATCTGCGCTTCCTTGATGCCGGCAGTGGCGAGCGCGCTCTCCACGACGGAAACGTCAAAGTCCTCGCCCACCTTGTAGGTGAACAGAGAGCCGCCGGTGAAGTCGATACCCAGGTTCATCCCCGCGCCGAAAATGGTCATGACCAGCGCGACGGCGATGATGACCAGCGGGATGGCGCGAAGCAGCTTGTTGTGGCCGCTGAACAGATTGCTTTTCATGTGCTGCTTCCTCCTTTAGCGAGAATAGAGTTTCAGGTTGTTCTTGCCGATGCCCAGGCGCACCAGGTGCTTGAGCAGGAAGCGGGTGACGAACACGGAGGAAATCATCGAGGCGATGACGCCGATGAGCAGGGTCATGGCGAAGCCCTTGATGGAGCCCGTGCCGAAGTACAGCAGCACGCAGCCGGCGATGATGGTGGTCACGTTGGAGTCGATGATCGAGGACAGGGCGTTCTTGTAGCCGCGGTTCACCGCCGCCTCGAGCGAACGGCCGCCCTTGAGCTCCTCGCGGAAGCGCTCGAAGATGATGACGTTGCCGTCCACGGCCATGCCGATGCCCAGGAGGATACCGGCGATGCCGGGCAGGGTCAGCTGCACGCCGGGCACCAGGCACACCGCGTACATCACGATCAGCGTGTAGATGCACAGCGCCATCACGGAGATCACGCCGGGCAGGCGGTACATGACGATCATGAACAGCGCCACCAGGATCAGGCCGATGATGCCGGCCTTGAGCGAGGTGCTCAGCGCGTCGATGCCCAGCGTTGCGGACACGGCGCTCGAGGAGTCCAGAGTGATGTCCAGGGGCAGCGCGCCGGACATGATGAGGTTGGCCAGCGTCTGCGCTTCCTCGATCGTGGAGGAGCCGGAGATCATGCCGGAGCCCTCGGTGATGGCGGACTGCACGGTCGGCGTGGAGATGTTCTCGCCGTCGAGCTGGATGGAGATGGTCTTGCCGATGTTCTCGGTGGTGGCCTTGGCGAAGGACTCGGTGGCCTCGTCGTTCATCTTGAACATGACCACGGGCTTGTTGTTTTCGTCATAGGCGGGATAGGCCTCGACGATCTGGCTGCCCTCGACCACGACGTTGCCGTCGGGATCGACGAAGGTCAGATGCGCGGGGGTGCCCACGATGTTCAGGATTTCGTTGGGGTCGCTGACGTCCGGAATCTCAATGCGGATGCGGTCGTCGCCCTGACGGGTGATGGTGGCCTCGGTGTAGCCCTCATTGGTCAGACGGGTGCGCATGATCGTGACGGTGGCGTCCATCTGCGCGTCGAAATCCTCGGCGCTCGTGTCGCCCAGATAGACGGCGTAGATACCGCCGCGCAGATCCAGGCCCAGCGATACAGAATCGCCGACCGACTTGAAGATGTACTTGCCGACGTGCATGCCGTTGACGGCCAGCAGGCCGATCAGCACGATCAGCAGCAGGGTGACGCCCAGTGTGACCAGACTCTTTACCTTCATGTTCTCAAATTCCTCCCTCGCCATGGCACCGCTTGGCAGGCGATGCACAACAAGTATTATACAATTCTGTATTATACAATAGGATACGCAATTCGTCAATACGCGTTCGCATAATTTCTTAACAGGACTTTGCCATACAGAACGAAAATACACGCGCGTATATTTTCCTAGTAGAAGAACCCCTCGGCCCGAAGCGCCCGCAGAAAGTCATGAAGGCGCGCCCCCTCGGTCTCAAAGGGCAGCGTGAACGCGAAGCCGATTTCCCCTTCTGTCGAGGCGTGCACGCGCTCCCGGAGCGTCTCGATCGGCTGACCGCTGCGGTAATAGTCGGCCAGGTAGTCCTCCACGCCGTATGCCTCGAACGGCACGCCCCGCGCCGCCTCGAAGGCACATTCAAGCGCCGCCTCGCGCGTGAGCTTCGCCGATACGCCCAGGGCGTCAAACTGGATCTCCACGTCGCACAGCCCCTTCACCGCGATCACCGGGATCGGCCAGGCCTCGCGCGCCCACTGCCCGTCTTTCTGCCGGTGATAGTGGCCGCCGTACCAGCCGCATTCGACCCTCTCCCCGGAAAGCGCCCGCAGCAGCTCGTCCCGCCGGCGCTCCAGCCGCCCGTACAGCGCGTCGAGCCGCTCAAGATCCCGCGGCGAAGGGGTCTCCAGCAGCGCGTGCAGCGCGCCCAGCAGCTCGCGTTCGGCGGGCAGCCAGTCGATTTCGTCCAGCTCGTCTGCCCCCAGCCACCGCCCCTCGAGCGCCTCCCTCAGCACGATCTCGCCCTCGCGCAGCGCGCAGGCAAAGCAGTCCATGCTCAGGTGAAAGCCCGGATAGTCGTACTCGATCGTCCCGAGCAGCTCAAGCGGCTCGACCGTGACCGAAAGCTCCTCGCGAATTTCCCGCACCAGCGCCTGACGCGCCGTCTCGCCCGGCTCAATCTTGCCGCCCGGGAATTCCCAGCGCCCCCTGAACTCGCCGTAGCCCCTCGCCGTGGCGAACACCTTTGCCGGCCGCTCCGCCGCGTCGCAGATCACCGCAGCCGCCACCCTGACCGTCTTCATCCTCGCATCCCTCCGCATCAAAGCATGCCTTCATTATACCACACATTGCGCCCTACAGCCAGCCGCCGATCGCCTGTTCGCGCGTTCAGACGATTTTTTCCCGGGCGCAACGGGCACTTTACCTGGGGGTGCTATAAAAAAGAAGGCGTGTTTCAGGCCGGTTTCAGGTCTGTGTGCGATAATCTGCCTGAATCAGGTGAATCGGAGGTCGACGGATATGCGGATACTGATTGCGGAGGACGAGGTCTCCATCGCGAAGGCGCTCAAGGTGCTGCTGGAGAAAAACAAGTACTCGGTCACGATGGTACATAATGGAAACGACGCGCTGGATCACATGCTCTCGGGCGAGTACGATGCGCTGGTGCTGGACATCATGATGCCCGGCATGGACGGCGTGGAGGCACTTCGGGAGGCGCGCAGGCAGGGAATCAAAACCCCCGCGCTGTTTCTGACCGCCAAAAGCGAGGTCGAGGACCGGGTGGCGGGCCTGGACGCGGGCGCGGACGACTACCTGCCCAAGCCCTTTGCCACCAGCGAGCTGCTGGCGCGCGTGCGGGCGCTGGTGCGGCGCAGCGATTCCTACGCGCCCACGGTGCTCTCCTTCGGCAACGCGGCGCTGAACTGCAGCACGTATACCCTCTCCTGCGGCGGCGAGGGCGTGCGCCTGAACAACAAGGAGTATCAGCTGATGGAGCTGTTCATGCGCCACCCGCGCCAGGTGTTCTCGACCGACCACCTGATGAGCCGCGTCTGGGGCCTGGATTCCGAGGCGGATATCGACGTGGTCTGGACGTACATCGGCTTCCTGCGCAAAAAGCTCCGGCAGCTGGGCGCGCGCGTGGAGATTCAGACGATTCGGGGCGCGGGCTACGCGCTGGAGGAAACGGCATGCTGAAGAAAATGCGTTGGCGCTTTATCGGCGCGGCGATGGCGGCCTTTTCGGCGGTCATCCTGACGCTTTTGTGCCTGGTGAACCTGCTCAACTACCGCACGGTCATTTCCCAGCAGGACGACACGCTGCGCATGCTGGCCCGGCGGGAAACCGAGCCTGCCCCGCCCGAGGCCCGGGAGGACCGGCACGGCCGCTTTTCGCCCGAGATGCAGTACATGCTGCGCTTTTTCACCGTCTACTGCGACGCGGAGGGTCAGGTGCAGAAGGTCAACCAGGATCACATCGCCTCGATCACCGAGGACGAGGCCGCCCAGTACGCCGCCCGCGCGCTGGCCAGGGGCGGTGAAAGCGGCTCCTTCGGCGGCTATCGTTACCTCAGGCTGGCTACGCAGGAGGGCAGCGTGCTGATCTTCCTGAACTCCGAGCGGGAAATCAGCGCCGTCCGGTCGCTGCTGACCGTGACCGCGCTGACCGCCGCGGGCAGTCTGCTGATCGTGTTCGGCCTGATCTGCGCGCTCTCCCGCCGCGCCATCATGCCTTATATCCGCAATCTCGAGGCGCAGAAGCGCTTCATCACCGACGCGAGTCACGAGCTCAAGACCCCGCTGACCTCCATCTCGGCCAGCGCGGACGTGCTCGCACTGGAGCATGAGGACGACGAATGGGTGAAGAACATCCAGTCCCAGTGCGGACGTCTCTCCCGGCTGATCGCCAATCTGGTGACGCTTTCCCGGCTGGACGAGGAGAATCCCTTTCCGGAGCGCGCCCAGTTTTCGCTCAGCGACGCGGTCTGGGAGATTGCGGAGCCGTTTTCCGCGCTCGCCCGCGCGAAGGGCAAGACCTATGAGCAGCACATTGAGGACGGCCTGACCATGACGGGCGACCGGGCCGCCGTGCAGCAGATGACCTCGATCCTGCTCGACAATGCGGTCAAGTACGCCGACGAGGGCGGCGCGATCTGCCTGGACGTGCACCGCGACCGAAAGAAGCTCGAAATCGAGGTCTACAATACCTATCAGGACGCGCAGTCGATCGACCTTTCCCGCCTGTTCGACCGGTTCTACCGCCCGGACAGCTCTCACAGCCGCAAGACCGGCGGCACGGGCATCGGCCTGTCCATCGCCCAGGCGACCGCGCAGGCGCACGGCGGAACGATCTCCGTGCAGGCCACGAACGGCGGCATGCTGTTCCGGGTGAAAATATAGGGAAGTAATCTGTCATGAAACACAGGGAAAGGGTCACCGTACCGGACAATTTTGCTCGGAGGCATGGGACGCGATCTCGCGCTATATCTATGCGGGCATTCAGGGCGGTTCGATTATGAAAAACCGGATGAACGCCGAAAACACGATGATAACCTGCCGGCAGGCTGAGCCTGCACCCGGCTGCTGCCGGTCGGCAGTGCCGACAGCCACTTGCTGCCGCGGAATAGAACACGAAATTGGGGACCATAAATTCAAGTCCCCAATTTCTTCGGTTTTCCGGGATTCCCCGGAAAACTCCTTTCGGCGTTGCCGGTCGGAAGTGCTGAGCCCGCCCCGGCTGCTGCCGCGGAATAGAACACGAAACCAGCCGCCATCGAGTGGAGCGGCTGGTTTCTTCGAAATTCGCTGAAAAACGCATGTCGCCGCTGTCTACGCCCTGTCCCCCGCGTTGGCCAGCATGAGCTTGAGGCGGTTCTCCTGATTGACGCGGCTCGCACCCGGGTCGTAATCGATGACGACGATGTTCACGTCCGGGCAGAGCGCCTTGATGGGCTTCATCATGCCTTTGCCGCAGATGTGGTTGGGCAGGCAGCCGAACGGCTGGGTGCAGACGATGTTTTTGCAGCCCGACCGGGCCAGCTCCAGCATCTCGGCGGGCAGCAGCCAGCCCTCGCCCATCTTGACGGCCTGGCTGATGACGTCGCCCGCGCCCTCGACGACCTGGTCGAAGGGGGTAAAGCCCTCGAAGCCGCCTTCGGTGAGCGCGCGGCTGACCGCGTCTCGCTTGTGATTCAGGAATCGCCAGACCGGCCTGATCGCCAGGCTGCGCAGCCAATGGCCGCCGTAGAGGTCGTGCATGGCCAGGCTGTTGTACACGGCGTACAGGCAGAAGTCCAGCAGCCCCGGCACGACGGTCTGCGCGCCCTCGCGGATCAGAAAGCGCTCCAGTTCGTTGTTGGCCAGCGGCGAATACTTGACGAAGATCTCGCCCACGATACCCACCCTGGGCGCGGGCCGCCTGTCCGCCGGCACCTCGGTGAAGGAGCGCACGATCTCACGGTAGTTCGCCTTTACCCGGCGATAGCTGACCCGGTTTGTTTCGCCCAGCTCGCGCCCCAGGCGGTCCGTCCACTGCCCGGCAAGCGCCTCGGCGCGGCCCTTTTCCCGCTCGAAGGGGCGCACCTGGTTGACCAGGCTCATCAGCAGGTCGCCGTAAAGCACGGCGTAGAGCATCCGGTGCAGCTTCCGGACCGACAGGCGGAAGCCGGGGTGCCTTTCCAGGCCGGCCAGGCTGAACGAGATTACCGGCACGTACTCCATGCCCGCCTTTTTGAGCGCCTTGCGGATGAGAGAAATGTAGTTCGAGGCCCGGCATCCGCCGCCGGTCTGGAACATGATGAGCGCGGTTTTGTGCGGGTCGTACTTGCCCGAGAGCAGCGCGTCCATGAACTGGCCGATGACCAGCACGGCCGGGTAGCACGCGTCGTTGTGGGTGTAGCGCAGGCCGGTTTCGGCGATCTGCGCTCCGGACGTCCTGAGCAGCTCCATTTTGTAGCCGTAGGTCTCCAGCACCCGGATAATCAGCTCGAAGTGCATGGGCAGCATGTTGGGCACCAGGATGGTGTACTCCCGCTTCATTTCCTCGGTAAAGGGCACGTAGCTTTTGTCCTGCATCGCCTTCAGCTCCTTTCCTCGAGCGCCCCCAGCAGGCTGCGCAGCCGGATGCGCACCGCGCCCAGGTTGGTGATTTCGTCGATCTTGATCTGCGTGTAGTATTTTCCGGCGCCCTCCAGGATGGCGCGCACCTCGTCGGTGGTGATCGCGTCCACGCCGCAGCCGAAGGACACCAGTTGCACCAGCTCCACGTCCTCGTGCGCCGCCGCATAGGCCGCCGCCCGATACAGCCGCGCGTGGAACGTCCACTGGTCGAGCACGTGCACGTACTGCTTCGGCGCCAGGTGGGACACGCTGTCCTCGCTGACCACGACGCATCCCAGCGACGAGATCAGCCGGTCGATGCCGTGGCCGATCTCCGGGTCGATGTGGTACGGCCGCCCGGCCAGTATGATGACGCGCCGGCCGTGGCTCCTCGCGTATTCGAGCGCCCGCTCGCCCTCCTGCCGGAGCGCCTGCTTATAGGCTTCATAGGCCGTAAAGCCCGCCTTTGCCGCGCGGACGGCCTCCCTGTGCGTGATCGAGGGATCGAGCGCGCGCAGCGAGGGCAGAAGCGTCCGGGCCAGCACGCGCGGACTGTCCAGCAGCAGCTGCGGGCGCAGGAAGCGGACCGACTGCAGCTCCTCCATGTTCTTTTCCAGCAGCTCGCCGTAATAGGCCACGATCGGGCAGTTGTAGTGGTTGTCGGAGGCGTGCTCGTCCACGTTGTAGGTCAGCCCGGGATAAAACAGGGTCTTGAGCCCCGCCTCCATCAGCTCGACCATGTGCCCGTGCATGATTTTGGCGGGGTAGCAGGCGGTGTCGGAGGGAATCGAGAACTGACCCTTTTCATAGGTCGCGCGGTTGGACAGCGCGGAGAAGCGCACCTCGAAGCCCAGGGACGTGAACAGGCCGTGCCACAGCGGCGCCAGTTCATAGGTAGAAAGCGCCATCGGGATGCCGATTGCGCCGCGCGTTCCGGGAACCGGCCTGAGGCTTTTCAGGTACTGCCGCTTCCATTCGTGCAGATCGGGCAGCTCGCTTCCCGCCTTGCCGCCCAGCGCGCGCTGGCACTGGTTGCCCGAGATGAACTTTTCGCCGTCCGAGAAGCGGTTGATGGTCAGGCGGCAGTGATTGGCGCAGCCGCCGCACACCGCGCCGCTCGACTCATGCCGGAAGGAAGCGAGCGCCTCGGGGGTGAGCAGCGTGCTCTTCTGGCAGCCCATGACGTGCAGCGCCGCGCCATATGCGCCCATCAGCCCGGCGATGGCGGGCCGGATGACCGGCGCGCCGATCTCCTGCTCGAACGCCCGCAGCACCGCGTCGTTGTAGAACGTGCCGCCCTGCACGACGATGTGCTCGCCCAGCTCCTTCGGTGACACCGCGCGGATGACCTTGTAGAGGGCGTTTTTGACCACGCTGACCGACAGGCCGGCCGAAATGTCCTCGACCGACGCGCCGTCCTTCTGGGACTGCTTGACCGACGAGTTCATGAACACCGTGCAGCGCGAGCCCAGGTTGACGGGTGCGGTGGCCGTCAGCCCCAGCTGGGCGAACTTCTGCACCGTGAAGCCCATCGCCGTGGCGAAGGTCTCGATGAACGAGCCGCAGCCCGAGGAGCAGGCCTCGTTGAGCATGATGCTGTCGATCGCGCCGTTTCGTATGCGGAAGCACTTGATGTCCTGCCCGCCGATGTCCAAAATGAAGTCCACGTCCGGCTGGAAGTGCTTCGCGGCGGTGTAGTGCGCCAATGTCTCGACCACGCCCTCGTCCATGTGGAAGGCGTGGCGGATCAGGTCCTCGCCGTAGCCGGTGACGGAGCTGCCGCAGATCGTGATCCGGTCCCCGCACAGACGGTAGATTTCCTCCAGCTGAGTCTTCACCAGCTCGACCGGGTTGCCCCTGTTGGAGGAATAGTAGCTGTACAGGATCGAGCGATCCTCGGCGATGAGCGCGAGCTTGGTCGTCGTGCTGCCGCAGTCCACGCCCAGCCAGGCCTTGCCCGCATAGGCCGCCAGGTCGCGCGTGGGCACGGTCGCGCGGGCGTGGCGCGCCTGAAAGGCATGGTATTCCTCCGCGTTTCTGAACAGCGGGGGCAGACGGTTTGCGTGCTCCTGGGAGGCGGGCTGCGCCTCGATGCGCGCGAGCAGGCCGCGAAGGTCGACCTCGGGTGTGTTTTCCGCGCACATGGCCGCGCCCAGCGCCACCGCGTAGAGCGCGTACTCGGGGAAGAGTGCGTCCTCGTCCGGCAGCTTCAGCGTCTCCTGAAAGCGCTTCTGAAGCCCCCTGCAGTAGTGCAGCGGCCCGCCCAGGAACATGACCTTGCCCCGGATTTTCCTCCCCTGCACCAGGCCGGTCAGCGTCTGGTTGACCACCGCCTGAAAGATGCTCGCGGCCACGTCGGACTTCTTCGCGCCCTGGTTGAGCAGGGGCTGCACGTCGGTCTTGGCGAACACGCCGCAGCGGGAGGCGATGGGGTAGAGCTGCGTGGCCTGCAGGCTGGCCTCGTCCATTTCGTCCACGGTCATGTTCAGCAGCACTGCCATCTGGTCGATAAACGCGCCGGTTCCGCCCGCGCAGGTGCCGTTCATGCGCTCGTCCACGCCGCCGTCGAAGAAGATCACCTTCGCGTCCTCGCCGCCCAGCTCGATGACCACGTTCGTGTCGGGGGCCGCGGCCTCGACCACCTTGCCGGTGGCGTACACCTCCTGCACGAACGGCATGCCCGCCGCCTCGGCCAGGCCCAGGCCCGCCGAGCCCGACACCGTGACCCGCGCGGCGCGCACGCCCTCCGTCGAGAGCATTTCCCGAAGCATGTCGGCCGCCGTCTGCCGCACGCGCGACATGTGCCGCTGATAGCGCTGATAGACGATCTCGCCGTTTTCGGTCAGCACCAGCTTGGCCGTCGTGGAGCCCAGATCCAACCCCAGTGCGAGCCGCTTTTCGCCCTTCTCCGTGTTCCCCTGCATGTCCAAGTACCCCTTTATTTTCCGTTTATTTCCCGCTCGCCGAGCGCGGTCTGTATTTCCCGGGCGGTCAGCGCGAACTGCACCAGCTTTTCCTCGCCCAGCCGGTCGGCCAGGTATCCGATCTGCTCGTGCAGCGACTCCCGAAGCTGCCGGGCGGCCTCCCGCCCCGCCTCGGACAGGCGCACGCTGGTCACCCGCGCGTCGCTGGCCCGAGCGCCGGTCACGATCAGGCCCTTCGCCTCCAGCTTGCGCAGCAGCACCGCCACGCGCGCCGTGCTCACGTGCAGATACGCGCTGACCGCCCCCGCGCTGACCGGAGCGTCCTCCTGCGCCAGAAACAGCAGCGCCGCGCCCAGGCCTTCCGCCGCTTCGTTCACCTTTTTCAGGCTCGCGGCCGGATGCGCCTGTCGAAGCAGCGCCGCGATGCGCTCAATCTGCTCTGCAGTGGCCATAAGCGCCCCTCTTTCCCCATAAAACTAACCCGGTTAGATTGTAGCACCCGAACGAATCGCCTGTCAAGGGAAGAAATGTGGCGTATCGGTTCACGGCGCATGTCGATTCGGTGATGTTTTGGCGGCGCGGAAATCCGCGGCGGGCGGGCAGGCCTCATCCCCGCATGCGGCAGGCGCGGCCGATATGTTAGCTAACGGTAAATTTATCGAGGGGAGGTAAAAAGATTGACAAGTATGTAAAGATGTGGTATATTCAAAAAGACGATTATAACACGAATACGAAGGAGGCCTGCGGATGCGCAAATATCTGTCCATCATGGGCAAGACGTTCAAGTCCAGCCTGAGCTACCGCCTGGCGACCGTGCTCAACATGGTGGCGACGGGCGCGTACTTCCTGGTGTTCTACTTTTTCTGGAAGGCGCTGATCGCCGGCGGGGCGCAGCCGGACGCGAATATACAGGACCTGATGTTTTATTCGCTGCTGTCGCAGATTCTCATTGCGCTGTGCGATTCGAACATCGCCGGCATGCTGGAGGGCGAGATACAGGACGGCTCGGTGGCGATGCACTTCATTCGGCCGATTTCCTTCCGGCTGGAGTGCTTTGCCCTCAGCCTCGGCGAGAACATGTACTGGGCGTTCGCAACCGGCCTGCCGACGATTGTGGCGTGCGCGCTGCTGGTGGGCATGCCCGTCCCGGCGAGCGCGATGCACGGCGCGTGCTTCGCGGCCTCGCTGCTGCTGGGCATGCTGATACGCTTCGAAATCGGCTATGTCGCGGGTCTGCTGGCCTTTTGGCTGCAAAAGACCTGGTATTTGCGCTGGTATGTCGACGGCGCCATGCTGATTTTCGGCGGCACGACGCTTCCGCTGTGGTTTTACCCGAAGGTACTGGAGCGGATCAGCCGCTTTCTGCCCTTTCGCTATGTGAGCTTCGAGCCGATCAACATCTACCTGGGCCGCTGCGACATACAGGGCGCGCTGCTGGGGCTGGGCGTGAGCGCGGCGTGGCTGCTGGCGCTGCACGTGACCGGGCGGCTAATGTGGTCGCGCGCGGCGCGCAAGCTGACCATTAACGGCGGCTGAGAGGAGGAGACGCATGCGAAAGAAAATCAGACTGTACTTTACCTTCATGGGCGTGGCGCTGCGCGCGAAGATGATGCACCGGGGCGCGTTTATCGCCGGGTTCTTCGGCCAGCTGCTGGGGCACGGGGGGAGGTTCCTGACGGCCTATCTGGCGGTGCGCGCGTTCAGGCAGATGGGCGGCTGGAACGAGCATCAGGTGGTCTTCATGTACGGCTTCAACATGCTCGGCTACGCGCTGGCGGCCTCGGTGTTCTACATGCCCTGCAAGTATCTGGTGGGCAAGGTGCGCTCGGGCGAATTTGACGCCTCGCTGACCAAGCCCATGAACCCGCTTTTGCACGAGGTCATGCTCGGCTTCTCGCCCGGCTATATCTGTCACTTCTCGCTGGCCGTGGTGTGCCTGGCGATCTCAGCAAGAGGCGCAGGGTTCGTGCTCACGCCCCTTCGCGCGGTGCTGTTCGTGGTGCTGCTCGCGGGCGCGGTGCTGATGCAGGCGGCGATACTGATCATCCCCAGCGCGGGCAGCTTTTTCTTCAAGAAAATGAACCCGATTTACCTGCTGACGGGCATGGCGCAGAACTTTTCCGACTATCCGATCACGATCTATCCCCGCGCGCTTCAGGCGCTGCTGACCTTCGTGCTGCCCTTGGCCTTCATGAGCTTTTACCCGGTGACGGCGCTGCTGGGCCTCGAGAGCCTGCTGCCCTTTCCCCCGGCGACGGCCTATTTCGCCCCGCTGGTCGGCGCAGGCCTGTTCGCCCTGGGGCTGTGGCTGTGGAACGCCGGCCTGAAGCGCTACCAGAGCACGGGCACGTAAGGCCGGGCGAATTTGCCTTACGCCAGGTGATGACCAGGAAATCAGGTAATACCTGTGTTCGATCTCGTCACGTGGCCTGTTGCCCCCTCGAGTTCTCCCGGAAAACACTTCTTTCCAGACGAAAGAAATGCAGTTTCCCGAATCCAACGCGGTTTAGGGGGCGGAAATACGAATATGCACTCGATGAAACCGGCGGCAGCAAGTGTCACCGGGCACTGCCCGGCAGAAAAGCCGCCTCTCGAACGCCTCTCCCCGACAGAAAGGAAGAAATATGGCAGCGATTGAAGTGAAAAACCTGAGCAAGACCTTTCAGATCCCCAAAACGCAGCCCGGCCTGAAGGGCGCGGTTCGCTCGCTCTTTCACAGGGAGTATACCTCAAAGGAGGCGGTGAAGGACGTGTCCTTCTCGCTGGAGGGCGGCGAAATGGTGGGCTACATCGGCCCCAACGGCGCGGGCAAGTCCACGACGATCAAGATGCTGTGCGGCATCCTGATGCCCGACGGGGGCAGCGTGCGGGTTCACGGCCTGGATCCCTGGAAGCAGCGCCGCGAAAACGCGCGCCAGATCGGCGTGGTGTTCGGGCAGCGGTCGCAGCTGTACTGGGATCTGCCGGTGTCCGACACGCTGGAGCTGTACCAGAAGCTCTACGACATCCCGATGGACGTGTACCGGCGCAACCGCGAGCGGTTTATCGACCTGCTGGAGATGGGCGAGTTCATCAGCCAGCCGGTGCGCCAGCTCAGCCTGGGTCAGAAGATGAAGGCCAACCTGGCGCTGGCGCTTTTGCACGGCCCGAGGGTGATCTATCTGGACGAGCCGACCATCGGCCTGGACGTGATGACCAAGCGCCGCCTGCGCGCCTTCATCGGCGAAATCAACCGCGAAACCGGCACCACCGTCCTGCTCACCACCCACGACATGAAGGACATCGAGGAAATCTGCAAGCGCCTGATCCTGATCGACAAGGGCGCGCTGCTCTACGACGGCTCGCTCTCGGAGTTCCGGCATCGCTACGCCCAGGGCGCGCGCTACCGCCTGGAGTTCGAGCACGCCCCGGCCTGGAAGGGCCGCGAGGGCTTCGAGTGCAGGCAGGACGGCGAGAACTGGATCCTCACCACCCGGCGCCCGCATACCCGCCAGACGCTGATTTCCCTGATCGAGGACTACAACCCCACCAACATCTTCACCGAGGAAATCACCATCGAGGACATTGTGTCCGCCCTCTTCACCAAGCAGCCGCAGGCGGCGTCCTGACGCCCGCCCACACAAAACCAGCCCCCGCCGAACAAACGACGGGGGCTCAGACTGTCGAAAAAAACCCGGAGAGTTCGAGAGGGTCGCAACCCTCTCGAACTTTCAATCGCGCCCAGCGGCGTGTACGGTGGGCACGGGACGATTTTTGCGCCCGGAAATCTCTTAGATTTCAGCAAAAACTGGAGAGGGTGGCAGGGAGGCTGAAAACCCTTTGGGTTTTCAGGTTTCGCCTTTGGCGAAACTGCCGACGGCTCAAATCGTAGATTTGAGGCGCGGCACCTGGCCGGGGAGCTTGCTTCCCCGTCCACCAGCTTGTCAAAACCTTTTTTGACAAGCTGAGCCCCCGCCGTTCCTTCGGCGGGGGCTGCGGTTATACCATGGGGTTATTTGGCCAGGTAGGCGTCGATCTGCGCCTGAATGAAGGCGCGCACGGTCTCAAGACCCGCGGCCTGCAGCTTGGACAGGTAATCGTTGTAGACGGTCATGTAGCTCTCGCTGCCGCTGCCGCCGTTCCAGAGCTGCTCGGCGTACTCGGTCGTCACGGCGTTGATGTTCTCCACGTCGGTGTTGAGCTCGGTCAGGTCGACCGCCGCCATGCCGGCCAGCGCGCTGCGGGGGCGCTTCGGGTAGACCGTCTCATAGTAGGAGGCGGCGTATTCCTTCAGCGCGGCCGTCGTGGTCACGCCGCCGTCGCTCATGATCTTGTAGGTGTTGCCGACCGTCCAGTTGGTCATGTCATGCTTGGACTCGGCGTCGCCGCGGACGGAGGTATCCACCTGCAGCTGACCGTCCTTTTCGATGGCGCGGTAGTTGAACCAGCCGTATTCCTTGGCCTCTTCGGAGCTCTCCTCGAAGCCGTACACCAGCATGTTGATCAGGTCGTTGCCCACGGTACCGGGCTCGTCGTGCAGCAGGTTGAGCAGCATCACGACGCGCTCGGGGTTCTTGCTGGTGAAGGGCACGGCCAGATAGGTCGCGGCGCTGCCGAAGCTGGAAATGCCGACGGGGTAGGTGCCCTCGCTGTCCATCAGCACGGCCTTTTCAGCCTGCTCGGCGAAGGAATTGTTCTTCACGCCGCGCTCGTCCACCAGATCGATCCAGTTGGCGTTGCCGCCGAAAAGGTTGAAGGAGATCCAGCTGCCGTCCACGGACTGGCCCATGATCTGCGCGTCGGTGATCCAGCCCTTGTCATACCATTCGGCGGTGTGCTTGATCGCCGTCTGATATTCGGGCAGCTCGGTGACGTGCAGCGCGACCGGCTTTTCGGCGGTCATGTCGTAATAGAAGCCGCCGCCCAGCGCCTCATAGCCGCGCAGCGCCATCTGGCACAGCTCCCAGCCGCCGGGCAGCCACGCGCCGCCCAGCTCCATCACGCCCGCGTCCAGCGCGGCCTGAATGGTCTGCTCCATCAGCTCGATTTCCTTCTCGGTGAACTTCAGGTTGGCGCGCGCCTCGGCGATGAAGTCGTCCAGCGGGAAATACTCATACAGGCGTTCGTTCATGCGCAGCGCCCAGCTGTCCTTCACCACGGGCTGCACGCAGGGAATGCCGTACAGTTTGCCGTCCACGCAGATGGAATCATAGTCGATGGTGTAGGTGGCGCGCTCGGCGGCCAGGTTGGGCGCATACTGCTCGATCAGCTCGTCCAGCGCGAGGATGTTGCCGTCCTCCACGTCCTGACGGATGGGCGTATACCAGCCCTCCCAGATGATGTCCATCGGCTCCTCGCCGGCGAAGAACAGACGCAGGTTTTCCGCGTAGCTGCCCACCCAGACGATCTCCAGCGTGGTGTTGGGCAGAACCTCGGCCAGCTTCTTGTTGAAGGCGGCCTCCACGTCCTTGGAGCCCTCCTTCTCGGTGCCGGGGTAGTAGAAGCGCAGCGTGACCGGCTCCAGTTCGGTCTCGGCCAGCGCCGCGGGCAGACAGGTCAGCGCGAGCAGCGCCGCCAGCAGCAGGGATACGAGTTTCTTCATGGGTTTTTCCTCCTTATAAAATGTCTATCTTAACCCTTCGTCGAGCCGACCGTAATCCCCTTGGCGTAGTACTTCTGGATAAAGGGGAAGAGGACGAACACGGGAAGAGCGCCGATCACCGCAAGCGCGTACCGCGTGGATTCGATCGGGATGTGCTCGGTCTCAAGCTCCATGCCCAGACCCAGCTTCATCAGCTCCTTGGCCTTTTCGGAGTTGGCGAGCATCTGCTGCAGCAGGTACTGTATGGTGTAGAGCTTCTTGTCACTGATGAAGTACATCGACGTGGTGATGTCGTTCCAGCGGCCGATAAAGCCTGAAAAGTAATTCATCATGACCAGCGGCAGGGTCAGCGGCAGCATGATCAGGAACAGAATCTGGAAATTGCCCGCCCCGTCGATCTTCGCCGACTCGATCATCGCCTTGTCCAGGCTGACGAAGAAGGTGCGGAACAGAAACACGCTCCACGCCGACAGCCCCGGCAGCAGGTAGATCAGCACGTTGTTGCGCAGCCCCAGGTACTTTGCCTTGAGCACGTAATCGGCCACCGTGCCGCCGGAAAACAGCATCGTAATGAGCACGTACACCCGCCAGAAATCGCGTCCCCTGAAATCGGGCTGGCTCAGCGGGTAGGCCATGGCCATGGTGAGCAGGAGCGTGAGCGCCGGCTGCACGAGGCCCGTGCTCACCGTCAGCGTCAGCGACTGCAGCAGGGTCGCGCTGTTCCGCTCAAACAGGATTCGGTACGCCTCCAGGCTGAACCGGCTCGGCCAGAGGCGAAAGCCGTTGAGCGCGATGCTCTCCTCCGAGGAGACCGACAGGATGACCGCCATGTACATCGGATAGAGAAAGACGAACGTCATCACGATGAAGAATACCCAGGCAAAGCAGGCCACGCCGTTTCGATTGCGATGCATGTCTCTTCTCCCTCCTCAAAACATGGCGCTTTCCGGGTCTACGCGCCGGATCACGCCGTTGACCAGCAGCACCAGCGCCAGCCCGATGACCGACTGGAAAAAGGACAGCGCCGCCGTGAACGAGAAGCGGCCGGTCGTGATGCCGTGATAGGTATAGGTGCCGATGACCTGCGTCGTCTCATAGAGCGCCTTGGAGTCCAGCGTCAGCTCGTAGAACGGCGAGACGCCCGAGGCCAGCACGGAGCCCATCTGCGTGATGAGCGTGATGGCCAGCACCTTGCTCAGCGCGGGAATCGAAATGTGTACGATCTGCCGCAGCCGCCCCGCGCCGTCGATACTGGCCGCGTCGAACAGCTCGGTATCCACGCTCAGCAGCGCCGCGAAGTAGTAGATGCTGGCCATGCCCGCGTCCTTGTAGATATAGGAAAGCTGGATGATCGTCGGCCAGTATTTCGGCTCCTTGTACCAGGACACCGGCGAAAGCCCCAGCGCCTGCAGCAGCTCGTTGAGCACGCCCCGGGCGGGATGCAGCAGCATCATCAGCGCGGCCGAAACCACCGTCCAGGACAGAAAGCTGGGCAGCAGCATGGCCGTCTGGAAGATGCGGTTGGCCATGCGCGACTTGATCTCGTACAGCAGCAGCGCGAACAGCATGCCCACGAACACGTTGAGCAGCGCGATGCGCACGACGTTGTACATCAGCGTGTTGACGATGATGCGCCGGCAGTCGATCGATTCAAAGAACTGCCTGAAAAACTTCAGCCCCACAAAGGCGCTGCCCGCAATGCCCCTGGCCGGCTTGTAGTCGATAAAGGCCAGATAAATGCCCGCCATGGGCAGATAACTGAACAGAAACATCCAGAGCGCCGGAACCAGAAACATGGCGTAATATCCCGCCTGCGTTTTCCAGCCGCCCCCGCGCCCGAGGCCGCGCCGCGCGTGCATCATATGCTTTTCAACTCCCGTTTTCGCCATGTTAATCAGATCACGGCTTCATTGTAAACCATTTCATTCGCGCTGCAAAGGATCAAAAGCATGACATTTTGTAAGAAAATTTGCGCTTCCGTTCGCATCGCCTTGAATTCCCGTTCGGATTCTGATACCATGAAGGAGGATTCAGGAGAGAGGGAGGCGCGCGTATGATTTCTGTCGCAATTGCCGACGACGAGGAAAAGATCCGGCAGGGGCTGGCGAACGTGCTCCGGGAGAATCTTCCGGGGATTGAAATCGCGGCGGTGCTCGAATCGGGTGGCGCGCTCATGGACTTCCTGAGAACGCGCGACGTGGACATACTGATTACCGACATCGAAATGAGCGGCGCAAGCGGCCTTGAGGTGCTTGAGTCCCTTCGCCGCGCGGGCAGGCGCACCCGCGTCGTCATCATCACGGCCTTTCAGCGGTTCGATTACGCCATGGGCGCGCTGGACAACCACGTGGACGCCTTCCTGACGAAGCCCTTCTCCACGCAGAAGCTGCTTGACGTCGTGGGCGCGCTGCTCGGCGAGATCCGGCAGGAGGCGGACAACCGCGCGCTCCGCGAAACCAACGTCCGGGAAATGCTGCGCATGCTGTGCGGAACCGGCCGCGATCTGCCCGAAAAGCTGTTCCTGCTGGGCGAGACGCGCACGCTGGCCGACACGCCCTGCGCCCTTGTTTCGCTCGAAATTGCCGGCTGGGAGGCGCTCGACGGCCGGACGCGCGCCGCGCTGGACGCCGCGCTGGAGGCGCAGGCCGATACGAATACCCGCGAGGCGCTCTGCGTCCCGATCGAGCGGCAGGACGGCGTCTTCCGCTTTCTGTTCTTTGCCGCGCAAGGCTCCGATCAGGAGCGCTATCTGCGCCTGCTGGAAAACACGCCGCGGCGCGTGTGCGGCCTGAGCGCGGAGCTTGCCGTCACGTCCTTTGACTCTTTGCCGCTCTTTCTGCTCTCGCGCCGCTTTGGCCAGGAGCTGGCCGCCTGGGAAAGGGCGCTTCGCGAGGGCAACCCGCATACCGCGCAGGAGCGGCTGCGCGCGTTTGTCCAGAGCCTTTCGGCCGATGAAGCGGCCGCGTTCGCGCGCCATCTGCGGCAGCAGGAAGGTCTGGCGGTGGAGGGCGAAGCCGGCGAGGACTGCCTGAACGCCCTGGAGCGCAGAAGGCTTGAGGCTGCGCCCGACGGCGGGACGCTGGCCGGCCGGGCGCGAAGGCTGATCGACGAGCGCTATGCCGATCCGCTTCTGTCCCTTGGCCAGGTGGCCGAGGCGCTGAGCGTGTCCTCCGCGTACCTCAGCCGCCAGTTCAAGCGCGCTCAGGGCGTCAATTTTACCGAATACTGTCAGACCATCCGCATGGAACGCGCCTGCGCCCTGCTGAAGGACACGGCGCTGCCCATCAACGCCGTGGCGGAGGCCGTCGGCTATCAGCGGGGCAGCACGGTTTACTTCCGCACGACCTTCAAGGCGGTGTACGGCGTCACGCCGCGCCAGTACCGGGAGATGTGCGCGAGGGAGGCGAGGCCATGAACGTCCGCCATACCCGAAGCCGCCTGCGCCATTCGATCGCGCTGGTCGCCGTGGTGCTGCTGCTGGCCTGCGCCGTCGGCGGCGGCATATTCTACGGCAGCATGAACCGCTCCATACTCAAGCGCGTCAGCCAGACGGAAACGGCCTATACCGATCTGCTGCTGAGCCGCGCCTCGACCCTTTTCGCGCAGCTCAAAAAGCACTGCTATATGCTCGCGGATCTTTCCGTACCCTACGAGGCGCTGTCCGACCGCCTGTCCACCGGCATCTGGACGCGCAGACTGACCGGCAAGCTGCTCGGGGGCGGCAGCGACTATATCGCCTATGTCCGCATTGAAATGAACGGCCATACCTGGCAGGAAAACTTCGACGCGCCGAGCCTCGCGCCCGAGGACGCACAGGAGCGCTTCACGAAGCCGCTCGCTTCCTATTCTCTGCTCGATCTCTACGCCGAGGGAAAAGCCGCCTGGCCCTACTACCTGTCCTTCCGCAGCCGCGACACCTCGCAGGCCATCAACCCCATGAATATCGTCGTGGACACGGTGAAGCTGGGGCGGCTGATCTTTTCCGAAAGCGATTCGGCGCGCCGACAGTACATTCTCTCCGCGGGCGGCGTCGTCCTGCTGTCCAATCGAGGCGCCGAACAGTTCATGTCGATCGGCGACCTCTGGCCCGGCCTGCCGGATCGATCAGGCGGCGCGAGCCCCTGCGTTTACGGCGACTACTACGTCTTCTTCAGCGAGCCGGATTATTACGGGATGTACGCTGTGACGCTCGTGCCGCGCGCCTTTTTCCGCGCCGATTTTTCACAGCTGTACAGTCAGCTGGCCATGATGATCTGCATCCTGCTGGCCATCGCCTCCTGCGCGGTGTATTTCATTATTCGCCTGTTTTACCGCCCCATCAGCGAATGGCTGCGCCTGCTGAGCCTGTACCGCAGCGAGGATCTGCAGAATTACGAGGACGAGCTGAGCTTTATCACCGGCAGTATTCAGCAATACGGACGGCTCATCGAGCAGGATTCAGCCTCCGTGCTGCAGCGCCTGACCAAGCTGCAGGAAAAGCAGGTGGCCGTGCAGCAGTATCAGATCCGCACGCACTTTCTCTTTAACATGCTGGAGAGCATCAAGATGATGTCCATCGAGGAAATCGGCAGCGGCAACGAAATCGAGAACAGCATTGTGCTGCTCAACGAGATGATCTCCCAGAGCATGGAAATGGCCTTTATCATTCCGCTTTCCGCCGAACTGCGCATCACGCGGGAGTATCTCGCGCTGATGGACATCCGCTTTCCCGGGACGCGGGTGAGCTGGCAGGTGGACGACGCGCTGCTCGGCGAGCGGGTGTTCAAGTTCTCCTTGCAGCCGGTGCTCGAAAACTGCTACAAGCATGCCTTCGTCCATACCTGCGGCCGCGAAAAGCGCATTGACGTGGATGTTTTTGCCCGGGACGGCGATTTGATACTGCGCGTCGCGGACAATGGGGACGGCGTCGATCCGCAGGTGCTTCAGCGGCTCAACGCGGCCCTGCGCAGTGGAGAATCGGACAGCGAGCAGGGGCATATCGGCCTGCTCAACATCCACTCGCGCATCTGTCTTCTTTTTGGCGAGGGCTACGGCGTGTTCTTCCTGCCCGCCGAAAGAGGCTCCTGCGTGGAGATCCGCTATCCGCTCAGCGGCGCAGTAAAGCAAGAGAAAACGTCCGGCGCCGGGCGCTGAGCTGTGTCTTTCATGATGTGAAAAAGTTTCGCGAAGGGATTGCGCGGCGTGAAAGAACACGTTATAATGCGCGGAGAACCCTTTACGCAGAAGGAGGATTTCCGCATGAAACGACTGCTGGCCGCCCTGAAGGATCTGCTGACCGCCCGTCAATTCCATCGCTCGATTTGCACGCTGGCCCTGCCGATGGCGCTCGCGGCGATCCTGTCCTCGTCGCTTCAGATCGTGGACACGCTGATGATCGCGCGGCTGGGCGACGACGCGGTGGCGGCGGTGGGTCTGGCGAACCGGCTGACCTACGTGCTGTCGTTCTTCACGAGCGGCCTGGCCAGCGGCGCGGGCATCTTCACCGCCCAGTTTTGGGGCCGGCGCGACACGGACGGCGTAAGGCGCACCTTCACGCTGTCCATGCTGCTGGCGCTGCCGATCGCGGCGGCGTTCTGCGCGGTCGCCTGCCTTTGCCCGGAGGCGGTCATGCGCGTGTTTTCGAAAGAGGCGGCGGTGATCGAAACGGGCTGCGACTACCTTCGCCTGGTGGGCGCGGCGTACCTGTTCCAGGCGGCGACGGCGGTGCTTTCGGCGCTGCTCAAGTCGACCGAGCGGCCCCGCCTGCCCCTGATCGCCAGCGCGGCGGGCATACTGCTCAATATCCTGCTCAACTGGCTGCTGATTTTCGGCAAGCTGGGTCTGCCCGCGATGGGCGCACGGGGCGCGGCGCTTGCGACGCTGATTTCCGCCGGAGTGGAGACCGCGCTGCTGGCCGTGCTCTCGCGCGCAAAGAACGCTCAGGTCAGCCTGAACCGGCGCAGCTTTCTCGCCCCGGGCGCGGCGTTTACCCGCCAGTACCTGAAGACCACCATTCCGGTGCTGTGCAACGACGTGGGCTGGGCGCTGGGCGTGGTGGCGACCACCTGGGTGTACTCGACCATGGGCACCTCGGCCGCGGCCGCAGCCAGCGTATATGAGACGATCAAGGCGTTTATCATCGTGTGCTGCGTCGCGATCGGCTCGGCGGGCGGCGTGCTGGTGGGCATGGAGCTGGGCGCGGGGCGCGTGGAGGCGGCCGAGAAGAACGCCTCGCGGATGCTGACGCTGGGCGTGGTGGCGGCGGTCGCGCTGTGCCCGGTGCTGCTTCTGCTGATTAATCCGCTGATGACGCTCTACGCGGACATGTCCGCCGAGGCGATTTCCAGCCTGCGCGTGATGCTGCAGGTGCTCTCGATCCTGTTCTGGATCAAGATGTGCAACTACAACCTGATCAACGGCGTGCTGCGCGCAGGCGGCGACACCCGGGCGGCGGCGCTGATCGACGTGGGCTGCATGTGGGCGGTGGCGGTGCCGCTGGTATTCGTGAGCGGCTATGTGCTCAAGTGGCCGCTGATTTATGTCTTCCCGCTGACCTTCATCGAGGACGCGGCCGTGGCGCTGCTGGCCTATCGCCGGTACAGGCAGGGTGTGTGGAAGCGGCGGCTGGTCTGAGCGCCTTCTCCTTTTCAATTCCCCAAAACCTGCGTTTTGACAGAGAAACCCCGGCAGTCTGTGACTGCCGGGGTTTCAGCTTTCGTTGACGAAGCAGGCAGAACCAGTCATAGCGCAGTCGGCCCTGCCGCCCCCCTCAGTCGCCTTCGGCGACAGCTCCCCTTTCAAGGGAGCCTCATGCCTGTGGCGCGGTTCGCGGAGGCAATGCCGACAAACGTTTTCCGGGCAAGTCCCGGAAAACCGGAGAAATTGGGAACTCGAACCTATGGTTCCCAATTCCGTGTGTTGTCCGGCGGTAGCCAGTGGGTGTCGGCCCTGCCGACCCCCTCAGTCGCCTTCGGCGACAGCTCTCCTTTCAAGGGAGCCTCATGCCTGTGGCGCGGTTCGCGGAGGCAGCGCCGACAAACGTTTTCCGGGCAAGTCCCGGAAAACCGAAGGAATTGGGAACTCGAACCTATGGTTCCCAATTCCGTGTGTTGTCCGGCGGTAGCCAGTGGCAGTCGGCCCTGCCGACCGGCAGCAGGTGGCAGTCGGCCCAGCCGACCTGCCGTTAGGGCTTCTCCAGCCGGAGCAGGCGGCTTTCGCCCTTCTTCATCCGCAGCTCGCACCACAGCTCGGTGCCGGGGATGCGCTCGCCGGTGCGTTCGTCAAAGGCGCGGGCAAGCGCCGGGAACCACACGCGCTTCACGCCGTCGCTGCAGGCGTGCAGGCAGACGAAGTCGCCGCCCGCGTTGATGCCGTCGTGATCGTAGGTGTAGATGTGCGCGCCGCTGAGCAGCAGAACCTCCCGCACCAGCTCGGCGGGCAGCTCGGGCGCCAGGCTCCAGAAGGTCTGCCAGTCGCCCTCCCGGTGCAGCACGGCCATGGGCACGCCGCTCTCGTCCCTCGCAAGCACCGCGTCGCGCGCGGCGGGAAGGAGCGTCACCCTCGGTCCGAAGCACGGCGCGGACGGGTATTCCTTTCCTTTATAAGAGGCCTTCAGCGGCATATCCTCGCCGCCCGGCGCGCAGGCGATTCCCGTTCCCGCGCCCAGATCGCCCGAAAGGTAGAACGGGTAGCCGGTGAACAGCACCGTGCGGTCGTCCTTTTTCCACTGTTCGAGCGCCTGGTCCAGCTCCTGCGTCCAGTATCCGGGGGAGAGCAGCAGCGCGGCGCGGTAGCGAGCGGGGTCAACCCGCGCAAAATCGCTCAGCAGGTACGCGTCGTAGGGCGCGCCCACCCAGCCCAGCTCCACGAACTGGTTGTAGCACACGCTCATGCACATCCTGCCGTCCGTGTGGAAGGCGTTGAGCGCCTTCTCGTCCACGAACACGGCCAGCTGCGCCCGGGGAGTCAGGCCGCCCGCCCGCGCGTGCTTTTCGTAGAAGGCGTACGCCCACTTTTGGAAGTCCATCAGCGCCGCGTGGTCGTACCAGCCGCCCCACATGTCGAACCACCACAGCGCCGCCGCGTGGGTCATAATGCGCATCAGGGCGCGCAGCATGTCGCTCAGCGAGCCCTCCAGCGTGTCCGGGCCGAACCAGACCGGGCCGTCATAGGCGGCGTTGACCTCCGGGTTGGAGCGTGGCATGCAGCGGCTGATCGGCTCGGAGAGCATCGTGCGCACGTCGGCCTCGACGAACCAGGGCTTGCCGTGCAGGCTGGCCGATTCGAGCGTCGCCTGGAAGGGCCACTCGAACGCGTCGCCGCGGCTGTCGGTGTAGCAGAACGGGCTGGCGAAGAAGTCCACGTCCGGGCAGGCGAGCAGCAGATCCATCGCGTTGTGGCTGATTTCGGTCGTGCAGATGCTGACGTTTCCATAGAATACGCCCACCAGCTTCTCGCCGCGGGTGATGCGCTTGGCCTCGCCGGCCAGTCTGCGGATGAACCGGGCGATTTCCTCGCCGTAGAAGTCATAGAAGTCGATCACGCTGCGCTCGGCGTCCGGGTCGCGCAGGTCGCCGCGCATCGGGTAGGCGCGCTCGGCGGGCGAGGGCAGCTTCGCGTCCTCAAACCGCGCGATTTCGCGTCCCCAGGCCGCTCTCAGCGCCGCCTCTGTGCCGTACCTTTCGCGCAGCCACTCCCTCCACGCCGTCCGGCTGCACGCGGAGTAGTCGAGATACTGCCCGGGCCGTATGTGGGGGCGGATGTACTCCTCGGTCGAGCCGCCGGCCAGGTGCCAGCCGACGATGTACTCGTTCCAGCCGCTTTCCTCCAGCCACTTCTGGAAGGCCTCCATCGCCTCCACCGCCGCCGCGAACCACTCCGGCGAGGAGAACGAGCAGTGCGCGGGCGCGCCCGCCGCGTCCCGGCATAGTGCCTCGGGATGCTGCGCCTCCCACCACACGGGCATCTCCAGCATCAGCCGGGG
The DNA here is from genome assembly GCA_934647305.1 of uncultured Clostridia bacterium. Classification (GTDB taxonomy): domain Bacteria; phylum Bacillota; class Clostridia; order Christensenellales; family Aristaeellaceae; genus CAKUFI01. The sequence continues at coordinate 43,308 of CAKUFI010000004.1, forward strand.
CAGTATGAACGCCTCGCCCGGCGCCTTGCCGCAGGTGGCCCGGCGGAAGTCCTCGTCCGCCCAGGAAAAGTCGTACTTCCCCGGCGCGGTCATGAACCCGGGGCGGAAGGGGCGTATGCCGCTGCTGGGGTTAATCCCCCGGTCGCCCGCATAGACTGCTACGGAGACAAACCGCACCCCGGCCTCCCGGAAGTCGGCATAGCGCCCCCTGGCGGGCTGATAGGTCATGTAGGCGTAGGGCGGCAAAAGCTGCTCTCCGGCGCGGATCATAAAGGCGTTTCCCTGTCGTTCAATCGTGCATCGCATGGCGAAAAATCTCCTTTCGGCAGGACGGACGGCCGCCTCGACGAGCCGTCCGCATTACACGTTTATTATACTACAGCGCGCGAGGTTTTACAGCGGCAAATCCTGAACACATTGTTGCAATTCGCGCTAAACCCCGCGAAATGTGCAAAAACAGAGCTGAATCACGGCGAAAAAACGCCAAAATCACAGGAATCGCAACCGTTTTTCCAAAAATGCAACTTTACATATCCTCCGCGCAGAGTTATGATTAAGTTACGGAATAAACCTCAACCCGGACTCAAAAAGGAGTGAACGGCATGACCCGCTCAGGCAAACCCACCTTCAATCGGCGGCTGCGCCGCGTGACCCGAAACTGGGAGCTGTATCTGATGTTTCTCCCGGTGCTGGTTTTCTTCATCATCTTCCACTACCTGCCCATGTACGGCGTGCAGATCGCGTTCAAGAAGTTCTCGGCCGTCAAGGGCATCTGGGGAAGCTCGTGGAGAGGACTGTACTACTTTAAGCGCTTCTTCGGCAGCTATCAGTTCACGCAGCTGCTGGGCAACACGCTGAGCCTGAGCCTGTATTCGCTGGCGGTCGGCTTTCCCGCGCCCATCCTGCTGGCGCTGATGGTGAACGAGCTGCGCAGCGAGCGGCTCAAGAAGGTCGTGCAGACCGTCACCTACGCGCCCCACTTCATCTCGATGGTGGTCATGTGCTCGATCATCACGCTGTTCCTCTCGCCCTCCTCGGGCATCATCAACCGCCTGATTGAGAAGTGCGGCGGCGAGGCGGTCTACTTCCTGGGCAAGCCGGAGTACTTCAAGACCATCTACGTGGTCAGCGGCGTGTGGCAGAACGTCGGCTGGAACTCGATCATCTACCTGGCGGCGCTGACCGCCATCGATCCGATGCTGCACGAGGCGGCCACGATCGACGGCGCGTCCCGCCTGCAGCGGCTGGTGCACATCAACCTGCCGGGCATCCTGCCCACGGCGGTTATCCTGCTGATCATGAACTGCGGCAGTCTGATGAGCGTGGGCTTTGAGAAGGTCTACCTGCTGATGAACGACCTGAACCGTTCCTCCGCGGAGATCATTTCCACCTATGTCTATCAGCGCGGCCTGATCGATCAGGACTACAGCTATGCCTCGGCGGTCGGTCTGTTCAACTCGGTGGTCAACCTGGTGCTGCTGGTGCTGGTCAACACGATTTCGCGCCGCATCAGCGAGACCAGCCTGTGGTAAGGAGGGACATTGCGATGAAAAGCAAGCTGAACAGTTTTTCGAGGCAGTCCCGGGGCGACAAGATCTTTAACGTGATCAACGGCCTGCTGATCGCCGTCGTACTGATCATGATCATCTATCCGCTGTGGTTCGTGATTATCGCCTCGGTGAGCGACCCGGCCAAGGTGCTGGGCGGGCAGGTGATCCTGATGCCCAGGAAATTCACGCTGGAGGGCTACCGGATGGTCTTCCGCGACCCAATGATCATGACCGGCTACCGAAACACGCTGTTTTACACCGTGACCGGCACGGCGATCAACCTGGTGATGACCATACTGGCCGCGTACCCGCTTTCAAGAAAGGACTGGGTGGGCCGGGGGTTCTTTATGGGCGTGCTGATGTTCACCATGTTCTTCAGCGGCGGCATCATCCCCACCTACCTGATGATGAACAGCCTGGGCATGATCAACACGGTCTGGGCGATGATCCTGCCCGGCGCGGTGAGCGTGTACAACACGATCATCATGCGCACCTTCTTTATCAACTCCATCCCGCCCGAGCTTCAGGAGGCCGCGCAGGTGGACGGGTGCAGCAACACGCGCCTGCTGCTGCAGATCGTGCTGCCCCTGTCCAAGCAGATACTGGCCGTCATGGTGCTGTTCTACGGCGTGGCGCACTGGAACGCCTTCTTCAACGCCCTGATCTACCTGACCGAAAGCAAGCGCTATCCGCTGCAGCTGGTGCTGCGTTCGATCCTGATCCAGAACACCGCCTCCCAGGACATGCTGGGCGATCTGGACACCATGGGCAGCCGGGTCATGATGGCCGAGACCATCAAGTACGCGCTGATCATCGTCTCCACCCTGCCGATGATGATTCTCTACCCCTTCCTGCAGAGGTTCTTTGAAAAGGGCGTCATGGTGGGCGCCGTCAAGGGCTGATTTTCCGCTCGACCCTCAAGCCGACGGAGGTCGGTAGTAAATATTAAGGAGGTATTCCCTGATGAAGAAACTGTTTTCCCTGCTGCTGGCGCTCATGCTGCTGTGCTCGACGGGCATGGCCGCGACCTACCCCTGCGTGGACGAGCCGATCACGATGACCGCGTTCGCCACCGCCGGCCCGTACACCAAGGGCGACTTCAACGACCTGGCCCTCTGGCGCGTGATGGAGGAGCTCACCGGCATTACGATGAAGTTTGAGGCCGCGCCCTCCGGCCAGTCCAGCGAGAAGCTGGGCCTGCTGTTCGCCTCGAACAACCTGCCCGAGATCATCTTTAAGACCGGCCTGTCCAACGACAACGTGATCAGCTACGCCGAGGAGGGCCAGCTGGTCGCCATCGACCCCTACCTGGAGGAGTACGCCCCCAACTTCTATGCCATACTCGAGGAAAAGCCCGAGATCCGCAAGGCCATCACCATGTCCGACGGCCACATCTACGGCTTCCCCTACCTGGTCACCGCGTCTCCCTCCACCTGCAGCCCCAAGCTCTTCATCAACGCCAAGGCGCTTGAAGCCATCGGCAAGCAGGCTCCCACCACGCTGGACGAGCTGACCGACGTACTGCGCGCCTTCAAGGCCTACGACTACAACGGCAACGGCGCGGCGGACGAGATCGCCTGGGCGGCGGACGGCTACGCCCAGATCACCAAGGCGCTCTACGGCACCTTCGGCCTGGGCACCCGCGGCGGCGGCAGCCTGAACTGGGACATCGATCCCGAGAGCGGCGAGCTGCGCTTCATCCCCACCTCCGACGGTTATCGCGACATGATCGCCTACCTCGCCGGCCTGTATCAGGAAGGCCTGATCGATCAGGAGGTCTTCACCGGCCTGATTCCCGAGCTGACCGCCAAGGCTGAGCAGAATCGCCTGCTGTTCGTCACCGCGCACAACACCACCTACCTGAGCACCTACGCCGACGACTACGTCGGCATCGAGCCGCTGACCCTGAACGCGGGCGACGAGAAGCACTGGGCCGGCCAGACCCTGTCCGTGGGCGGCGGCAACACCTTCATCACCAACAAGTGCCAGAACCCCGCCGCGGCCGTGCAGTACTTCGACTACTTCTACAGCGACGAGGGCATCCGCCTGTTCTTCATGGGCATCGAGGGCGAGACCTGGGAAACCGATGAGAACGGCAAGGCCGTATTCACCGACTACGTGAAGGCCAACCCCGACGGCATGGGCATGGAGGAAGCGCTGGGCACCTACATCTGCTGGAGCGGCGGCGGCAACCCCTCCGTGGCCAACGACGAGTACTTCGGCTCTCAGCTGATCAACGCGACCACCGTCGAGGCGGCGCAGAAGCTGCTCGCCTACGGCCCCGAGACCCTCTGGCCCGGCAGCTTCACCTACACCACCGAGGAGGCCGAGCTGCTGGCCGAGTACAAGCTGGAGATCGACACCTACGTCAAGGACATGACCTCCCGCTTCATCAGCGGCGCCGAGTCCATGGACAGCTGGGACAAGTATGTCGAGCAGATCAATAAGATGGATCTGGCTGGCTATACCGATCTGGTTCAGGCTGCGCTGGACCGCTACAACGCCCTGTAACTGACTGACCTGACTGACATGATTGCGCACGGATGGACGCACGCGCCCATCCGTGCCTTCCCGCGCATAAGGAGGCTTCCATGTCCGGCCACAAAATCGGATGGTTTCTGAAAATCCTCTTCAGCTATCTGCTGCTGACAGGCATACTGATCGCCTGCGTCGGCCTGCCCGTGATCCAGAATATCCGCTCCCTGGTCAGGGCGGAGATCCTCGACAGCGCGGATCGCGCGCTCGAGGCGGTGGGCGAGCGGTTCGACGGCTGGCGCAGGAGCATGGACGAGTACGCCCGGCAGCTGAAGAAGGAAGCGGATATGAGCCCCTACCGGCTGGCCTCGGACGGGTACGCCTCGCTCAAGGCGCTCGACGAGCTCAACCGCACGGTCATTTACAGCGACCTGTGCGACGCCATCGCGCTGGTGTACGGCCGGAAGTACTTTTCGGGCGAGCCTATCGTCTACAGCTCGGTGGGCAACGTCGAGGCGACGGCCTTTTTCACCCGCTTTTACCGCTACGAGCAGTGGGACTGCGCCGACATCTACGCGGACATGAGCGCCCTGGCCGAGTCCCGGCTGCGCGGGCCGGAGTGGCTGACCATCCAGCGCATTCAGCGCAGCCGGTACCTGACCTACCTGGCGCCGATGGGCGCGGGACGCATGAGCGGGCGCGGCATGATGATGTTCTTGATCTCCTATGAGCGCTTCGGCGAGATGATGACCGGCGTGAGCCTGCCCCGCGGCGCGACGCTGCTGGTCGAGGACGAAAAGGGCCGCATGCTGTTCCGCAGCGACGGCGCGGAGCCGGGCGAGGAGTCCCTGATCGAACAGATGAGCGGGAAGGAAACCGGCCTGATGGGGGACACGCCCTGCTTCTTTCTTGAGGGGCCGAGCCGCAAGGGCTACCGCTTCGCCATCGCCCTTTCGCAGGACGTGGTCAGCGAGGCCATGGAGGATCGCCTGTTCCGGGTGCTGCTGATCCTGGGCGCGGGCGTGCTGCTGGCCATCGGTGCGTCGCTGGGGCTGAGCTTTCTGCTGTTTCGCCCGGTCAAGCGCCTGCGCGCCATCGCCCGGCAGCTGGACGCCAGTCCCTCCAACCTGAGCGACTTCGACCAGATCGAGTGGGCGATGACCGGCCTGTCCCGCAAGAACACCGACCTGCTCTCCCAGCTACACTCCCAGAGCGCCAGTCTCAGGCAGCATATCCTGCAGTCCATGTGCCTGGGCTGCATGGATCAGAAGGAGGTCTTCCTCGCGCTGGTGCGGGAGGCGGGCATATCCTTCGACGAGCGCGCCCTGCGCCTAGTGGAGATCAGCATCGACCGCTGCGAGCAGCTCGAGGCGCGGATGGACGGCACGATGCGCGCCCTGACCCGCTACAGCCTGCTCAAACTTCTGCGCGAGAACGTCCGCACGCAGGGCATGAGCAGCATCGGCTGCGAGAGCGGGCGGGAGAATTGCGTCCTCGCCGTGCTCAGCGGCCATGTCGAGGAGGATGCGCGCGTGCGCGAGGCGCTGCGCGGCGTGCAGCAGATTGCGGAGGAGAACTTCCGCTTCACGCTGACCATCGGCGTGTCTCAGGTCTTTTCCGGCCTGGAGGGGCTCAGCGAGCACTGCCGAAGCGCCGCCGGGGCGGTCGAGCAGCGCTTCCTGCACGGCTACGGCCAGATCTTCTTTGCCGCGCAGTTTGGAGCGCAGCAGCCCGCCGCCGAGGAAACCCGCAAGCAGCTCACCCGGCTGGAGATGCAGGTTCTGCGCTGCCTGCGCGGCGAAAGCTATGCCGAGTGCATCGAGGCGGTCGAGCAGTACGCGCAGCTGATTCGCGAGCAGAACCTTTCCCCGGCCGAGGCCAGGCATTATCAGCTGCTGCTGTGCTCCTCGATCGATCAGCAGATCCGACTGCAGCACGGCGAGCTGAGAAACAGCCGCCTGAGCGGCGAGATGGACTTCGACACCATGGATCAGCTGCGCGACGCGACGATCGACAGGCTGGGCGAGCTGGAGGCGCTGAACGGCGGCCCGCAGGAGGGACTGCGCTCCGAGCTGGTCACGCGCTGCCTGGAGTATATCCAGGACCACCTGGCCGACCAGGGCCTGACCATGGAGACGCTGGCCGGGGCGCTGAACGTGTCCTCGGGCTATCTGTCCAAGTGCTTCAAGGTGCAGGTCGGCGTCACGCCCTATCAGTACATCGACGCGCTGCGCATGCAGCGGGCCTGCCAGCTGCTGCGGGGCACCTCGCTGCGCATCAGCGGCATCCTTCAGGCCTGCGGCTACGTCGACAAGACCAACTTCATGCGCAAGTTCAAGCGGCAGTACGGCATGACGCCCATCGAATACCGCCAGGCCAACAGCGACTGCCCGGAGCCCATCGAGGAAGAAAACTGACGCCTGCCCGCGGCAGGAAAGAAAGGGGAACACACCATGTACGAATCCAGACTTCACGCCACCAACGGACTGATCTCCGTCGCCGTCGACGCGCGCAGCGGCGAGCTGCTCGAGCTGGTCAGCGAGCGCACGGCGGACAACGTCGTCAAGAGCAACTGTCACCCCAGGGCCTGGTCGCCCTTCCTGCTCGAGCTGCCGGGAGAAGGCGGCCAGAAGCGCCTCCTGCGCCCGGCGCGCTACGCGGAGATCTTCGAGGACGCCTCGCTCGCCCCCGTCGTCCGCGTGGAGCAGGCCGAAAAGAGCGCGTCGGTGCATATCGACTACCCGGCGGTCATCGAGGGAAGCGAGCGCCGGGACGCGCAGGTTTCGGTCGAGGTGCTGCTGATGGAAGGCGACTGCCGCGCGCAGTGGCGCATTTCGGTCAGGAGCGGGCTTCAGGAGGAGCTGCAGAAGGTCATTTTCCCCTGCATAAACGGCGTGTTCCTGGGTGACACCTGGGAGGACGACGAGCTGGCCTTCCCCCATAACTCGGGCATACTGGTCAAAAACCCGGTGCGCCGCATCTCCGAAACGCCCCGCACGCTCTTTTGGAAGTGGCAGGAGTACCGCTACGGCTACAGCCTCAACGGCCCCTGCGGCGTGAAGGACGCGCGCGGCAGCCACGTGCTGGAATGTACCTATTCCGGCCCGGCCTCGATGCTGTGGATGGATCTGTTCGACCGCGGCGAAAACTGCGGCCTTTACCTGACCTGCCGAAACGAGCATATGCTGCTCAAGGCGCTGCGCGTGGAGACCTTCGGCGAGGAATCGCCCGGCCTGACCCTGGCCATCACGCACTATCCCTGCCTGAAGAAGGGCGAAGAGTGGCACAGCGAGACCTGCCTTGTGGCGCTTCACGAGGGCGACTGGCACTGGGGCGCGGACGAGTACCGCGCCTGGCGCAATTCTCTGCACGACGAAACCCCGCGCAGGCACCGCCCCGAGTGGTTCGAGAAGAGCCCCGGCCTGGTGGCGCATTACGATTTCAAGTATCAGGGCGGAGGCATCGTGCACCGCTTTAAGGACATCCCGGCGCTGCTCGAGCAGGCCCGCGAGATGGGCATGAACCACCTGCTGATCTCCGGCTGGAACTTCGACGGCTTCGACCACGGCTTCCCGCAGTACCGCCCCGATCCCGACCTGGGCACCGAGGAGGAGCTGCGCGAGGCGGTGCATAAGGTGCGCGAGATGGGCGGGCATCTGGCCTTCTACATCAACTCCCGCCTGTGCAACACCAAGTATCCCGACCGCGCCGGGCTGATCCGTTCCTCCGCGATCATGCACCAGGACGGCTCGCTGCAGATCGAGCGATACGGCGCGGGCGACCTGGAGTTCGCCTGCCTGTGCAACCAGTCGACCGTCTGGCGCGACGAGTTCGTGGGCGTGGTCGATTACCTCACCCACAACATCGGCGCGGACAGCATGTACCTCGACCAGCTGGCGATGGGCAGCGGACAGCTGTGCTACCATCCCGAGCACACCGAGCACGCCGACAGCCCCGCCATGTGGAATCTCGGCTATCGCAGGATGCTCGCCCAGATGCGCGAGGGCTACGACGAGGGCGGCATGGGGCTGATCTACGAGGGCGTGAGCGATCTGTACGGCTGGGGCGCGTCCGGCCAGCTCATCACCACGATGTTCTCCCAGTTCAGCGGCGCGTCGCCCGAGATCTACAAGTACACCTTCCCGGACCAGATCCTCGTGGACATGATGAACCCCCGCAGAAACAGCGGCATGCGGGCGGAGCACGTCGCGCGCCTGTCCACCTTCCTGCTGCTGCGCGCCTTCGTGGTGGGCTCGTACCTGTGGGTGTACGACCTGGAGATGGACAATACCTTCCGCCGCGACCCCGAGCAGTACGCGCGGCTTCAGCGCATCACGGCGCTGCGCTCGGCCTGGCTGGCGGCCTACGGGCAGGGCACGTTCCGCGACGACGTGGGTCTGGGCGCGGTTTCCGGCGGCCTGCTCGCCAAGCGGTTTGACCTCGCCGAGGGCGCGCTGGTTGCCTGCGCGAACGAAAAGCACCTGCCCGGCGCGTTCGTCGAGGTGCTCTGGACGGGCGAAAACTGCCCCGACGTGCGCATTCGCACCGACCGCGTGCCCGACGAGGAGCGCCCGTGCGCCTTCGAAGTCACCCCGCGCGAGGGCGGCTTCACCGTGCGCGTGCCGCTCGACGCGGACGACGAGCTCTGCCTGCTCAGGCTCCGCTGACCCGCAAAAAACACTCCCGCTCGCAGCATTGCGGGCGGGAGAAGTGTTTTGGAGAGCCTATTGAAGCAAGATGGATTCTGCATTAAAAGAAGGCAGGGAGATCGAAGCACCAAGTATAGTAGTGTACGTATACAATCCATTGAAATCCCCATAGACCTTTATTTTATCATCCTCAAGAATACGGCCTTCACCGTCTTTACGAGTATAGGTTACATAGACGACATCATCATAGCCTCCCTTGGTGGCCACACGAAGACTGACCTTTGTACCAGAAAAAGATTCATATTCTACTACCTGGATTACCTTGCCAGAAAAAACATATTTATTACCAACATACTTATCTGGATTACGGGCGAGAGTCTTGAAATCCATCTCAAGATAACGGTTCTTTGTACGGGGTGTGCTTCCGTAACTAGGAGCGTTTTTATTTATAAGGGCTTTTCGAGTGGCACGGTCAGCAATACCTGTTACAGGAAGCCCTGCTGTTTGCTGAAAAAGCCTGAGTGCTTCATCGGTCTTACTGTCAAATTGGCCATCTGCTGTCCCGCTAAGATAACCTAACGAGATGAGACGGTTTTGCAGTAAGGAGACAGCAGGGCCACTACCCCCTTTTTGGAGAGCTTTTGCTGTATTATTGATTCCAACTAGATGATCTTCCTGTTCATCTAACACTGGAGATTGAGCTATTCTATCAGAATTTCGTTCCTCGAGCTCATTTAAAATCAAGTCACGCAATTCTATAAGCTCATCGTCAGAATAGATACCGATGCGTTTGGAGATGGCGTCAGTAATTTCGCCAGGAGACGATTCAATAAGAATATCGGAGAGCAATTCAAGACGCTGTGATTTCGACATGTCACTTACGTTCGGCTTCACTGTAGCATAAGCATATGTCGGTACAAATAGCAAACTGATGAGTAGAAGTGCCAAGACTTTCTTGAACATAGCGAAAACCTCCCATAAAATGTAGTATATACATTATAGCATATGTTTGATGTTGATTCAACATATAGAATAAGAAATCACACTCCCGCTCGCAGCATTGCGGGCGGGATGTATGCTTACACTGAAGAAAATTTCTTCTGCCCGGTTGACAGCGGTTTTCTTCAGTGCTATAATGTCCTCAGGAAGGGATGACGCTTTTCGTATGGCTTCTCCCCTCTATATGAGTGGTAGCCGTCATCCGGTTAGCGTTGGATGGCGGCATTGCTTTATTTCTTCTTGTTCAGGCTGCGACCGAACTGGATCGCTTTCAGTACAAGAGATGCAACCATAATGACCACAGAGATGATCTCGAAGTCAGTCATGATCTCACCTCCTTCGCTTTTGTTAAGCGTCAGAGGCGAAAAGCCAAGCGCCATCGTTTTCCTTCCCTTGGGAAGTCATGGACTTCACCTGTGATTATACCATGCACATATAGAAATGTCAATAAACAATCCCGGCCGCGTATCAGGCGGAACGGGACGTATTTGTCTACTCTTCATTCCTGAGCAGTTCTGCCGCGCGCACCTTGTCGCGGTCGATCTGAGCCTTGAGCGCCTCCATGCTGTCAAAGTGCCGGATGCCGCGCAGGAAGGCGCGCAGCGACACCTCGAGCTCGCGGCCGTACAGGTCGCCCTCGTAATCGATGAAGAAGGTTTCGATCGTCACCTCGGGCGAGTCGGTCACGGTCGGGCGCGCGCCGATGTTCGTCACGCCGGCGTACCGCCTGCCGTCGATCACGGCCTCGCTGGCGTATACCCCGCGCGGCGGCAGCGCCGTGCCCGCCTCGACCTTCAGGTTGGCGGTCGGGAAGCCGAACCTGTGCCCCAGCCCCTGGCCGTGCACCACTGTGCCCCTGAGCGTTCTGTCCATGCGCGTCCCTCCTTTACAGGCCTATTATACAACAAAAGAGCGAGCCTGGATTGCTCCAGGCTCGTTCTTTTCTGTTATGTCTTGGCGATGAGTCCCGTGCTTCCCGCGTCAGTTCGCGCTGGGGGTCGCAGTGGGCTCAACCTCTTCAGTGGCCGCGGCCACGGCGCCCGCCGCGGAGATGATGTCCGCAGCCTCGATGGAGGTGGCGAAGTCGAAGAACTTCTGCGCGGTCTCGGAGAGCTCCACGCCTTCCTTGGTCACCAGCACGAAGGGGCGCTGGACCGGGTAGGTGCCGTCCTTGACGGTCTCCTCAGTGGGCACCACGCCGCCGACGGACAGGGCCTTGACGGTGTCCTTGACGGAAGCCAGGGAGGCGTAGCCGATGGCCGCGGGGTTCTGGGACACGGCGGTGATGACGTCGCCGGTAGAGGTCAGCTCCTGGCGATAGACGCAGGCGTCCTTGGTATCGGTGATGGACTCGAAGCCGTCGCGGGTGCCGCTGCCAGCTTCACGGCCGATGACCACGATTTCCTCGTCGCTGCCGCCAACGTCCTTCCAGTTGGTGATTTCGCCCTTGTAGATCTTGGCCAGGGTATCCAGGTCGATGTCGGTCAGGGGGTTGTCGGGGTTGACGATGATCGCGATGCCGTCATAGGCCAGCACGGTCTCAACCAGACCCTCAGCCTTCTCCTCGTCCTTCAGCGCGCGGCTCGACAGGCCGATGTCGCAGCGGCCTTCCAGCACCGCCGTGATGCCCGAGCCGGAACCGGTGGGGTTGTAGGTGAAGTTCACGTCCGGGTTCTCGTTGGTGAAGTACTCGCCCAGCGCGCCGATCACCTTCTGCATCGAGGTGGAGCCGTCCGTGGAGACGCTGCCTTCGGCCAGGGCGGACATGCCCGCGCCCACCAGCATCACAAGAGCCAACAGAATGCAAACGATCTTCTTCATAATCAGATCCTCCTTCAAATCCATTGTGTTCATCGGATCGGTTCTCCCCATCCGACGTATATAGGATAAGGCTCTCATGTCAAAAACAAAACCCGCGTCATGTCAAATCCCTGTCAGACCTGCGCCGGCGGATAAAAATCGCGCGGAGGCGGCTTTCGGGATTGAAAAACCGGTAATTCTATGGTAGTATTAGGGTATGAACGCGGACGGCGCCCGTCGTCCGACAGGAGATGAGCAATATGAAAATTTCAACCAAGGGCCGCTACGCGCTGCGCATGATGCTGGACGTGGCGCAGCACCAGGACGAGGGCTATGTGACCCTCAAGGACATCGCCTCGCGGCAGGCGATTTCAAAAAAATACCTGGAGCAGATCGCGCTCCAGCTGACCCAGGCGGGCATGCTTCGCGCCGTGCGCGGGCATCAGGGCGGCTATCGGCTGACCTCCGCGCCCGGGGACTACACGGTGCTCTCCATTTTGGAGGTGACGGAAGGCCCGCTCGCGCCGGTGGCCTGCATGGATCAGACGCCGAATGCCTGCGCCCGGTGTGCCTCCTGCCTGACGCTGCCCGTGTGGCAGGGGCTGGACCGCGTGATGCGCGACTACCTGGGCTCGATCACGCTTTCGAGCATCCTCGAACGGGCAAAGGACTGCCCCGAGGCGTAATTCCTTTTTGACAGGCGGCTGTAGGTATTGCCGCCTCCCCTTTGCGTCCCTAAAAAACGAAGAACCCGGGAACTCGAATTTATGGTTCCCGGGTTCGTGTTCTGTCTGGTTGATAGCAGCAGGTGGCTCCGAGCACCGCACGGGAAGAAATTGGGGACTTTACTCTATGGTCCCCAATTTCGTGTGTTGTCCGGCGGCAGCAGGTGGCCGTCGGCCCTGCCGACCGGCAGCAGGCGGCTGTCGGCCCGCCGACTGGTGGAGGCAGCGCCGACATGAGTTTTCCGGAGAATTCCGGAAAACGGAAGAAATTGGGGACTTCAATCTATGGTCCCCAATTTCGTGTGTTGTCCGGCGGCAGCAGGCGGCCGTCGGCCCTGCCGACCGGCAGCAAGTGGCCGTTGGCCCTGCCGACTGGTGGAGGCAGCGCCGACATGAGTTTTCCGGAGAATTCCGGAAAACGGAAGAAATTGGGGACTTTAATTTATGGTCCCCAATTTCGTGTTTTGTCCGGCGGTAGCAAGTGGCTGTCGGCCCTGCCGACCGGCAGCAGGTGGCCGTTGGCCCTGCCAACCGGGGGCGCTTTCTTTGAGCAGAGCGCGAAGCAGGTCGCGCTCCTCAAGGATGCGCGCCTTTTCGCCAGGAATCAGGAAGCGATGCACCTTGCCTGGCACCAGATAGGCGGCCAGCTCGGCGGGTGAGAGATCCGGGGCGACGGCCAGCGTGCGCACGGGCATCGCGCGGCGGCGGGAAAGCTCCTTCTCACGGCCCATGAGCGACTGCACGGCCGCACTGGTTACGCGCCGCATCTCGCCCGGAGCGCTGAGCAGCAGGTACGCGCCGCACAGGATCAGCGTCAGGTTGTACTGGCCAAGCGCGGCCATCGCGCAGCCCGTGACGATCAGCAGGCCGCCCACCGCCTGGCCCAGCCGCACGCCCCATCGCACGGCCTTCGCGGGCGGCATGCGGCGCATCAGCAGCGCGCACAGTATCCGCCCCCCGTCCAGCGGCAGCGCGGGCAGCAGGTTGAACGCCATCAGGCACAGGTTGGCGAAGACCGCCAGGCATACGACCTCGCCGGGCAGCGCGCCCCACCAGCCCAGCGCTGCGCTCAGGCAGGCGAGCAGGCCGTTGGTCAGCGGGCCGCACAGGGCGACCAGACATAAGACCCCCGGCCGCATGCCCCAGACCTCCTCAAACCGCGCCGCGCCCCCGCAGGGCATCAGCTCCAGCTCGGCCACCGGCACGTGCAGGGCGAGCGCCGCCGCGACGTGCGAGAGCTCGTGCAGCGCCACCGAGACGAGCAGCACCGTCATGCGCAGGCCCTCGCCCAGGAACAGCGCGCACAGCAGCATGACCGGGCACAACGGGTGTACCCTGACCCGCATCAGCCACCCAGGCGTTCGGCGGGATCAACGCTCTGCCCTTCCTCGCGCCACTCAAAGTACAGCCGTTCGCTGCTTTTGCCCAGCTCCTGCCCCTTCTCCACCTGCTGCCCCTCCTGCACGCCGGCCGAGGCCAGGTAGCCGTACACGCTCTCGCCGCCCTCGTGGGAGACGAGCACGATATAGTCGCTGCCCGCGCCGCGCCCCACCGCCGTCACCGTGCCCGCCTGCGCGCAGGACACGGGCGAATCCGCCTCGCAGGCATACTCCTGCCAGGGCTGGTCGGCGGAGAAGGCGTGACTGAGCGTGCCCTCGACCGGCCTGGCCAGCGCGTCCCCTTCGCCCATGTTCAAAAAGACCAGCGCCGTGTCGGGCATCAGCGCCCGCACGAAGCTCAGCCGCCCGATGGTGTGGTCCCAGTCCACGCGCATGCTGACCACCGAGCGGATCGACTGCGTGAGCCGGTTGCTCCAGGGCGCGTCGATATTGCGCACCGCCATCAGCGTCAGCAGCAGCGCGCAGGCCACCGCGCTGTTGCGGATCAGCCGCTCGCCGAAGGTCAGCCGGGGCGCGGCGGGTTTGTCCGCGGGGCGGTTCATTCGCTTTTCGCGCCGGAAAAAGCGGGCCCGACTGGCCCAGCCCTCCGCGCGCTTCTTTTTTTCAGGCTGCGTCTCAGGCGGCTGCCGCCCGGTCAGGATCTTGAGCTGTTCGCCGTTTGTCATAATCACACCTCCTGCCTTCATCGTATGCGCCCGCGTCCCAAGGCATGTATCGCATACCGCGCGGCGCTTTGGTCCATAATAACTGGACAATGACGATGAACAGGAGCCTTATTTATGCGTTCAGACGACTTTATGCGGGGAATCCCCTATGACGAACAGGCCATGCAGCAGCACATGCGCGCGCTGGCGCTCCGGGAGGACGTGACCGGACTGCGGGCGCTGCGCGGCACGACGCAGTGCGTTCGCGACCTGCACCGCGCGGCCCGCGCCCTGCAGGTCGGGGAGGACGAGCGTTCGGACGAGCTTGCCTGGATACTGAGCAATGCGCGGGTGCTCGAGGCGCTCTTCGGCGCGCAGGCCCGCCCGACCCGCCGCCGGCTCCCCGCGACGCAGGACGGCGTGCGCGTGCAGACGATGATGGACGAGCTGGTCGCCCACAGCGACGCGCTGGTCACGCCTGAGCGCCTGGCGCAGGCGATCTGTGCCTATGACGAGGTGCGCGCGCTGCGGATGGACGAGCTCTGGAGCGCCCCGTGCGCGCTGAGCCTGGCGCTGGAGGAGACCTATTGCCGGGTGGGGCAGGCCGTGCTCGAGCGGGAGGAGGCGCGCCGGGCGGCCGAGGCCTGGGCGGAGGATTCGCAGCGCGTGCCTGTGCGGCGGGACGGGGCCTTCTGCGAGCGGGCGCTGCAGCTGCTGCACGAGCGGGAGGAGCCTGCCCGGCGGGAGGCGCTGGAGAAGCTGCTGCCCGGCGAGTCGATCGAGGAGCTGGTGCGCGTGGAGCGGGAAAAGTGCGCGCTGTCGCTGCTGCTGATGAACAACCTGCTCTCGACGATGCGCATGCTGGAGGGCCTCGACTGGGCAGAGCGCTTTGAGCAGGTCAGCCGGGTGGAGCAGGCGCTGCTTGACGACCCGTCCGGCACCTATCCGCGCATGGACAAGGCCTCCCGGGCGCAGGTTCGCGCGCAGGTGGTTCGCCTGAGCCGGGCAAGCGGCCTCAAGGAGCGCACCGTGGCCGGGCAGGCCGTCGAGCGGGCGCAGGCGGGCGAGGGCGTCCGGCGGGAGGTCAGCTGGTGGCTGTACACGAACGAGGGGCTCGAGGCGATGAGCCGCGGCCTTCGCCTGAGAAAAACGCTGCGGCTGTATCCCGACCCGACGGGGGCGAAGCGTATCGGCGCGATTCTGACCTGCTGCGCGCTCGAAATCGCGCTTTTTGGCGCGTTAAAACTGCCCTGGTGGGCGGTCTTTGCGTGGGCGGCGTGCGCCTGGGCGATTGCCGAGGAGCTGGTCAACCGCGCGGCGGCGCGCCTGGTAAAGCCGAAGCCGCTGCTCCGCCTGGCGCTGAAGGAGGCGGGAAAGGAATACCGGACGCTGGTTGTCATGCCGGCGCTGCTCAGCGGCGAGGCGAGGGCGGAGGCGCTTGCGGCCGAGCTGGAGAACCTGGGCGCGAACCAGCCGGACGAGAATATCGACTTTCTGCTGCTGGGCGACCTGCCAGACGCGAAGGAGGAGAGCCTGCCCGGGGACGAGGCCATCCTGTCGGCGGCGAAGCGGGGAATTGCCCGGGCGAACGGGCGTGCCGGGCGGGAGAAGTATTATTTCCTGTGCCGCGCGCGCGAATACCAGCCGCAGGATCGCAAATACATGGCGCACGAGCGCAAGCGGGGGGCGCTGGGCGCGCTGATGGCCTACCTGCGGCTGGGCGAGAACGCCTTTTTGGAGCCGCCGCGCTTTGACCGGGCGTATCCGTTCGTGCTGACGCTGGACGCGGGCGGGCAGCTGCTGCCCGAGGACATGCTGCGCCTGATCGCGACGATGGCGCACCCGATCAACCGGGCGCGGGTGGAGGACGGCGAGACGCGCGGCTACGCGGTGCTGGCTCCGCGCGTGCAGACGGCGCTGAGCGAGCAGGTCAACGAATTCACGGCGCTCTTCGGCGG
Source organism: uncultured Clostridia bacterium (assembly GCA_934647305.1). Lineage (GTDB taxonomy): Bacteria > Bacillota > Clostridia > Christensenellales > Aristaeellaceae > CAKUFI01. The sequence goes on from CAKUFI010000004.1 coordinate 59,508, forward strand.
GTCGGGGGGCGTGGACACCTATGCCTCCTGCGCCTCGGACGCGTGGCAGGACGGGTCGGGTCAGGGCATTTATTCGGGCAAGGGCATATTGGACGCAAACGCCTTTTCTGCGCGCCTGCAGGGCCGTCTGCCGGACAACCGCATACTCAGTCACGACCTGATCGAGGGCCTGTTTGCGGGCGCGGGGCAGGTCAACGACGTGACGCTCTACGAAGGCCACCCCAAAAGCCTGCGCGCCTGGCTGAAGCGCCTTGAACGATGGACGCGGGGCGACTGGCAGCTGCTGCCGTTTGCGTGCGGCTGGCGGGAGAGTGAGCGCCTGAAGCCCATCGACCGGTTCAAGCTGTGCGACAATTTGCTGCGCAGTCTGCTTTCCGGCGGGCAGGTCGCGCTGATACTGGCCGCGTTCTGGCTGCGCAGGCCGGAGGGAATCCTGCTTGCGCTGCTGCCCGATCTGCTGCCGCTCATCGGGCCGGGCATGCGGGAGGGCGATAGCTGGCTGCTCGCGCTGTGCCGAATCGCGTTTGCGCCGCTTGAGGCCGCGTGTACGCTGCGGGCGATCGGCCGGGCGCTGTGGCGGCAGGGCGTGTCGAAGCGGCGGCTGCTGGACTGGGTGACCGCCGACGACGCGGAGAAGAAAACCGGAAAGCTGCCCATGGGTTTTCCGCGGCTGTGCGCGCTGGCAGTGTTTGCCAGTCTGCCGCTCCAGCCGCTGCTGCTTCTGCCCGGGGTGCCGCTGTGCGTTCTGTGGTGGACGGCCGACGCACTGAGCGCTTACCTTGAAAGGCCGCGCGAGCAGGCCTTTGCGCCCGACCCCTCGCAGCGGGAGACGCTGATGGATCTGGCGGCGCGCACCTGGCGCTTTTTCGAGGACACGGTGGAGGACAACGGCCTGCCGCCCGATAACGAGCAGCTCGACCCGCCAATCGGCCTGGCCCGGCGCACCTCGCCGACCAACGCGGCGCTGTACCTTATGTGCTGCGTGAGCGCGCGGGAGCTGGGGCTGATCGACGGGGAGGAGTGTATTCGGCGCGTCGAGACGGCGCTTGAGACACTCGAGTCGCTGGAAAAGTGGGAAGGCCAGCTGTACAACTGGTACGATACCCGCACCGGCAAGCCGCTTTTCCCGCGCTATGTCTCGGCGGTGGACTCGGGTAACCTGGCGGCGGCGCTGATGTGCTGCGCCCAGGCGATTCCGTCCCTTGGCGGCAGGCTGCATGCGCTGGCCGCGGGCATGAACCTGCGCGCGCTGTACGACGAAAAGCGGGAGCTGTTCTACATCGGCATGGACGTGGAGAGCGGCAGGATGAGCCAGTCGAGGTACGACCTGCTGGCCTCCGAGTCGCGCCTGCTGAGCTATGCCGCCATACTGCTCGGGCAGGTTCCGGCGCGGCACTGGAAGGCGCTCGGCCGGGCGATGACCCGCACGGAAAAGGGCGCGGCGCTGCTCTCCTGGAGCGGCACGATGTTCGAGTACCTGATGCCCGAGCTGCTAATTCCCGGGTGCGCGGGATCGCTGCTGCGCCAGAGCCGGGACGCGGTGATCGAGGCGCAGGTTCGCGCGGCGGAGGGCACGCCCTGGGGCGTGTCCGAGTCGGGCTACTATGCCTTCGACCGACACATGGCGTATCAGTACCGGGCGTTCGGCCTTTCCGAGGTGGCCCTGCGTGGGGACAGCCTGCCCGGGCCGGTGATCGCGCCCTACGCGTCGCTGCTGTGCCTGCGCGCCGCGCCCGAGGAGGTGCTTGAGAACCTCGAGGACATGAAGGAGCGCGGCTGGCTGGGCGAACACGGCCTGTACGAGGCGGTGGATTTCGCGCCGGAGCGGCTGGCCGAGGGGGTGAAGTGCGGCCTGGTGAAGAGCCACATGGCGCACCATCAGGGCATGATCCTGTGCGCGATCGCCAACCTGCTGGCGGACGACTGCCTGGTGCGCGCGTTCATGAGCAATCCGAAGGCGGCGGGGATGCGCCTGCTGCTGCAGGAAAAGCCGGCGGTGCGCCTGACCCTGCCCCGGCGGCGGGAGGAGGAAATCGAGGACGAGCCGACGCGCCGGGGCGTGCGAGTGAGCCGGGCGGGCGACCCCCATTCGCCGCTGCCCGATACCTGCCTGCTGGGCGGCGAGCATGCCGGGGTGTGCCTGGGCGCAAACGGCGAGGGCTGCCTGCAGCGGGAGGGATTTCTGGCCAACCGGCCGCGAATCAGCCCGTTTTCGCGCCCCGAGGGATTCTATGTGCACCTGAAAAGCGGGAACCTTGCCTGCGTGCTCAACGCGCCCGGGCAGGGAGAGGCGCGCGTGCGCATGGACGCGGGACGAATCAGCTATACCCGCGAGGCGGGCGGCTTCGAGGCGGCGCTGACTGTCTGCCTGTCGCCCGAGGACGGCGCGCTGTGCCGGCAGGTGCGGCTGCGCAACCTGACCGCCCGGACGAAGAGCTGCGAGGTCACCGGCTGCTTTGAGGTGGCGCTGGCGCAGCGGGCGGATTACCTGGCGCACCCGGCGTTTATGAACCTGTTCGTGCGCGCCTCCCGGCCGCAGGAAAACGCCCTGCGGTTCGACCGCAGGAAGCGCAGCCCGTCCGAGCGGTTCCCCGTGCTGATCGACTGCGTGTGCGGCGCGAAGGAGGGGGATGAAATCGCGGTCGAGTGCGACCTGGGCAGGCTGATCGGGCGGAGCGGCTCGCTGGATAAGGCCCCCCTGCCGCCTCTGACCGGCACGCTGGGCGACACGCTGAACCCGGCCTCGGCGATACAGGTTCGCCTGACCCTCGGCCCGGGCGAGGAGCGCACGCTGGCCTTTTTCACCGCGCTGACCGACCGGCCGGAGGAGTTCCTGCGCGCCCATGCCGGGGAGGACTGCGCCCGCCGCGCGCTCGAACTGGCCGAAACGCAGGAACGGGCGCTGATACGATTCCTGTCGCTGAGCGCGGCGCAGTACGGCCTGTTTGAAAAGGCGGCGGCGCTGCTGTGCTTTCCGCGCGGAAACCTGAGCGCCGACCGTCCGCCCCGGGGAGACGTTTCGCCGCGGACGCTGTGGGAAATCGGCATTTCGGGCGAGCAGCCGATCGTGCTTGTGCGCGTGCGCTCGGCCGAGCAGGTGAGCCTGGCCCGCGAGACGCTCAGGCTTCATGAGTTTTACCAGGCGCACAATCTGACGAGCGACCTGGTGCTGGTCAACGAATACGGAAACGACTACGAACAGCCGGTGCGCGACCGCCTGCGCGCGCTGGTCATGGGCAGCTGCCTGGGCGGCAGGATCGGGCAGACGGGCGGGGCGTTCCTGCTGGAGGGACAGTCGCTGACCGGGGCGCAGAGAGATGCGCTGGAGACGTACGCGGCGCTGAAGCTCTCCGGAGAGGAGGGGCCGCTGTCCGTGCAGCTTCGGCGCGCGCTGGCCGGCTTCCGCGCGCCCCACGAGAGGCCCCTGCTGCCCGTGGGCGAGGCCGAGCCGGGCGAAACGCTGGCCGCGTTCAACGGCTGGGGCGGGTTTACGAAAGACGGCGACTACCTGATCTGCCGCATGGACACCCCCGCGCCCTGGTGCAATGTGCTCGCCGGACAGGCGCTGGGCGCGCTGGTGACCGCGCGAGGGGGCGGGTTCAGCTGGTGCAAAAACAGCCGGAACGGACGGCTGACCGCCTTTACCAACGACACGCTGCAGGAGGACTTCTCCGAGTGCTTTTTGCTGGACGGCAGGCCGCTGCTGCCCGAAAGGACGCTGTTTTCGCCCGGAAAGGTGCGCTTTTTCGGCGAAACCGACGGCTTTTCCTGGGAAAGCGAGCAGTGCGTGCACGTCAGGCTTCCGCTCAAGGCGCACCTTCTGACCCTGCGCAACGCGGGCGAACGTACCCGCACCGTCCGCATGACCGCGCGAATCGACTGGTGTCTGGGCGTGACCGGCGCGGCGGCGGGGTGCACGCTGACCGGCACGGACGGCGAAATCCTCTGGGCGCGGGGTGACGCGGGCGTGCTGGCGGCGGCCTGCCTGAAGGGAATCGACGCGGCGGCGAAGGACAGTATGCTTTTTGGCGAGGTCACGCTGGCGCCCGGCGGCTGCGCGAAAGCCTGTCTGCTGATCGCCTGCGCGGACACGCTCGAGGAGGCGGACGACCTGCTCTCAGGCATGGACGGCGAGGCGCTGGGCGCGGAAACCGCCGCCTTCTGGGAAGATCACCTGACGCAGATGCGGCTGCAGACCCCCGATCCTCTGCTGTGCGCACTGGTCAATCGCTGGCTCCCCGCGCAGGCGCTCGCCTCGCGCATCTGGGGGCGCACCGGGTACTATCAGTCGGGCGGGGCGATCGGCTTTCGCGATCAGCTGCAGGATATGCTCAGTCAGCTCTACGCGCAGCCGCAGCTGGTGCGCAATCACCTGATCCTATGCGCGGCGCATCAGTTTGAGGCGGGCGACGTGCAGCACTGGTGGCATGCCCCGCAGAGCGGCGTGCGCACGCACATCTCGGACGACCTGCTGTTTCTGCCCTATGTGACCGCGATCTACGTGCGCGAAACCGGCGACGAGGATGTGCTCGACTGCCTGGCGCCCTACCTGGCGAACGAGGAAATTCAGCCCGGCCGGGAGGACTGGTACGGCTCCGCGCGCTATGGCGAGGCCGCCGGGCCGCTGAGGGAACACTGCATGCGGGCGCTCGAGCGGGCGTACCGGCCGGGCGAACACGGGCTGCTGCTGATGGGCGGCGGCGACTGGAACGACGGCATGAACCGCATCGGCGCGCGCGGAAAGGGCGAGAGCGTCTGGCTGAGCGAGTTTTATCAGGTGGTGGCGCGCGGCTTCATGCCCTACTGCAGCGAAGAGGAGCGCGGGACGCTCGAGGCGCGCTGCCGGGCGCTGCACGACGCGATTGAGAAGCATGCCTGGGACGGCGGCTGGTACCTGCGCGCCATCGACGACGACGGAAGGCCGGTGGGCGGCAGCAAATGCGCCCAGTGCCGCATCGACGCGCTCAGCCAGAGCTGGGCGGTGCTCGCCGGGCAGGATGAGGTGCGCGCCCGCACGGCCATGCAGGAGGTGCTTCGGCAGCTCTGGGAGCCCGGGCGCGGGATCGTTAAGCTGCTCACGCCGCCCTTTACCGGCGAGGACGTCGATCCGGGTTACATCCGGGGCTATCCGCCCGGGGTGCGCGAAAACGGCGGCCAGTATACCCACGCGGCCTGCTGGGTCGTGCTGGCGCTGGCAAGGCTGGGGATGGCCGAGGAGGCCTGGAAAATCTTCCGCGCGATCCTGCCCTGCGCCCACGCCGACACCGAAGAAAAGGCGGAGGTCTACCGCCTGGAGCCCTACGCCGTTGCGGGCGACGTGTACGGCGAGCCGCCCCACGAGGGGCGCGGCGGCTGGAGCTGGTACACAGGCGCGGCGGCCTGGATGCTGCGGGTGGTTTACTATGAGCTGATGGGCCTGAAAAAGAGGGGAGACGTGGTCGAGCTGCGCGCGCAGCTGCCCGCCGGGTGGCAGGAGGCTTCGGTCGTGCTCCGAAAGGGCGCGGCGAAATACACGCTCGTCGCCTGCCGGGGCTGCGAGGGCGTGACCTTGGACGGCGAGCCGGTGGACGAGGTATGCCTGAAGGACGACGGGCGCGAGCACATTGCGCGCTTTCCGGTCGGAGGCCCCGCTTGAAAGAGCCGCGCGGGTATGATACAATAGAGAAAAAACGGAGGGAACACACATGAGCGAGATACGGTTTCTTCAGCCGCTGGCGGGCGATCTGCTGATCGAGGGCGCGGACGGCGAAATGCGGGAGGGTCGCTTTTACGCGCAGGTTCGCGTGCGCGCGGACGCGGGCAGCCTGTGCATAAACGGCGTGCGAGCCGAAAGGGACGAACAGGGCGTGTTCTGCGCCCGGGTGCCGCTGGACGCGCTGCGGGGGCGGCTGGAGGCGCGCGACGAACGGGGCAATCGGGCGGCGATCACCGTGTTCCGCCTGAGGGACGCGGAGAAAAGCTATCGATTCACCGTGGACGACTGCATCCGCTGCTTTGAGGACCTGACACGCAATCAGGACAGGTATCAGTCGATCTTCGAGAACCCCTTCCTGGCGATTTTTCACCGGGCACACGAGCAGTACGGCAGCCGAGTGCACCTGAACCTGTTCTACGAGAGCGTGGACGGGACGTTCAACCTGTCGATGATGACCGACCGCTTCCGCGAGGAATTTGAGCGCAACGCCGACTGGCTGAGCCTGACCTTCCACGCGCGGCGAGAGTTCCCGAACGCGCCCTACCGAAACGCCTCCTATGAGGAAATCTACCGCGACGGGCGCGACTGCATCCGGGAGATCATCCGCTTCGCGGGCAAAAAGGTGCTGCGCGACACGACGACGCTGCACTTCGGGGCCTGCACGGCAGACGGCGTGCGCGCGCTGCGGGGACTGGGCTACCGGGCGCTGTGCGGCTATCTGGACGTCGACGAGCAGGGCAATACGCTGGTGTCCTATCACCTCACGCCCGAGCAGGTGGCCTACGCCAAGACGCGTGAAGGGTGGTATGACGCGGACGAGGACGTGGTGCTGACCCGGCTGGACTTCGTGCTCAACGCGCTCGAGCTGACCGCCGACAGGGTGGAGCCGCTGCTGGACGAGCTATGCACTCGAGCGCACGAGGGCAGGCTGATCCAGATGGTCATCCACGAGCAGTACTTCTATGAGGACTATTTCAACTACGAGCCGGACTACGCCGAGCGGATACTGACCATGGCCCGCTGGATGCACGTGCACGGCTACCGCAGCGCCTCGCTGTCCGAAATGATCCGTGAAGAGGACGCACGGGAGGTGAGACTGTGAAGCGCATGCTGTGCCTGTTTGCGGCACTGTGTCTATCGCTGTGCCTGACCGGATCGGGCGCCGTCATGGAGAGCGATGGAACGAACGAGGATCAGACTGAGCATGAAGAGGTCATACCCATGGACGAGGATCAGGTGGAGTATGAAGAAATAGAAACAACGCCCATCGATGAGGCGCTTGGTGAGAACCTCGCGGAGCTTGACGATCCCGAGAAAACCCTCGATTCGCTGTACCGTGTGCTGAATCTTGCTTATTACCTTCAGAATGGGCCGATGCGTTCCAAGTATCCGGCCCCCTCGATCGAAGAGTGCATACTGTATATGGATATACTGGGCATTGACTATTCGGATCGATTCGAAGGCACGGGAACCGCTTTTGAAGAGGGTGGAACCAGGGTCTATGTGACGGTTGGATTCTCGCTGCCGGGAGAAATTAAGATTCGCTTCTATAAGCCGGGCATTCTGCTGGCGGATGACGCGAGCGACGAAGAGATCGACGCGGCGTATGAGAAGGTTCGCGAGGGACGCTTCATTGAGCGTGTCCAGATCGAGGTCAGCAAGTTCCGCTACCCCAGCTTTGTCCTGTGCGACTTCCGCAAGTAGCGCAAAAAAACGCAGCGGCCATGCGAAAAGCGTGGCCGCTGTATCGATAAAGAGGCGACGGGCAGGTGAGCGGATTGGGAGGGCTCATTGGCGGGGCGCTTTTTAGCCGCTGCGGTGGACGAGGCGTCTTTTTCGGGTAAGCGGCGGGAAACGCGTCCCGCGGACCGAAGCGCCGATTACCTGAAAGATAAAAGAAGAGATAAAAGAACCCCGTGCCGCCATGAATCGGGCGGCTGCGGGCGGAAGTTCCGAGAATAGGGAAATCCGCCGTAAGCATTGCTTACAGCGGATTTGGCTAATCTGGCAGACTATGATACAGGGGACGATGCACCCTGCTGGGTGCAATAACGGGTGCATTTGCACCCCGACACTGGCAGGGCAATCGCAGGCCTGTCATTAGTCTAATCGACTTACAAATGAGTTACCATCATACCGCAGGTGAAAATCACTGAAATTATAGACCTTCCCGAGAAATTGTATCAAAATCTACCATAGTCTAATCAGAATGGCTCATCTGCTCAAGTATGATACCGCTCAGAAGGGTTACTGCGGCGCTATCGGCGAAAACAAGCACACCGTCGAAGCCACTGAAAATTCCATCATCGTTGACGGCAAGGAAATCCGCATCTACGCCGAAAAGGATGCCAACAACTGCCCCTGGGGCGAACTGGATGTAGACGTTGTGCTGGAATGCACCGGTTTCTACTGCTCCAAGGAAAAGTCCATGGCTCATATCAATGCTGGCGCCAAGAAGGTTGTTATCTCTGCTCCCGCCGGCAACGATCTGCCCACCATCGTGTTCTCTGTTAACGAAAACACCCTGACCAAGGAAGACAAGATCATCTCCGCCGCTTCCTGCACCACCAACTGCCTGGCCCCCATGGCCAAGGCCCTGAATGATACCTATCCCATCCAGACCGGTATCATGACCACCGTGCATGCTTACACCGGCGACCAGATGATCCTGGACGGCCCCCATCGGAAGGGCGATCTGCGTCGTGCCCGCGCTGGCGCTCAGAACATCGTTCCCAACTCCACCGGCGCCGCCAAGGCCATCGGTCTGGTTATCCCCGAACTGAACAAGAAGCTCATCGGTTCTGCTCAGCGCGTTCCCGTTTGCACCGGCTCCACCACCATTCTGGTTGCCGTTGTTAAGGGTCAGGATGTGACCAAGGAATCCATCAACGCCGCCATGAAGGCTGCCGCTTCCGCTTCCTATGGCTACACCGAAGAACAACTGGTCTCCTCCGATATCATCGGCATGACCTACGGCTCCCTGTTCGATGCCACCCAGACCATGGTTGCCATGATCGACGACGATACCTGTCAGGTGCAGGTTGTGTCCTGGTACGACAACGAGAACTCCTACACCTCTCAGATGGTTCGCACCATCAAGTACTTCGCCGAACTGAACTAATTCAATTCGCAAGTACAAAATGTGAATAGCATTTCCCCCTCTTCCGAAAGGAAGAGGGGTCAGACTGTCAAAAAACCCCCGGAGAGCTCGAGAGGGCCGCAGCCCTTTCGAACTTTCAATCGTGCCCAGCGGCGTGTACGGTGGGCACGGGGCGATTTTTGCGCCGGAAAATCTTTGATTTTTAGCGGAGACTGGTGAGGGTGGCAGGGAGGCTGAAAACCCTTTGGGTTTTCAGGTTTCGCCCTTGGCGAAACTGCCGACGGCTCAAATCGTAGATTTGAGGCGCGGCACCTGGCCGGGGAGCTTGCTTCCCCGTCCACCAGCTTGTCAAAACCTTTTTTGACAAGCTGCCCCCTCTTCCGAATGGACCGTTCCCATCAAAACGGACAGTGCAAAAAAGCACCTCCTGTTGTAGAATAGAAACTACAACAGGAGGTGC
>CAKUFI010000005.1 GCA_934647305.1 uncultured Clostridia bacterium
TGCACCTCCTGTTGTAGTTTCTATTCTACAACAGGAGGTGCTTTTTTGCACTGTCCGTTTTGATGGGAACGGTCCATATTGCCCGAAGGAGGGGTAAAAAGCCGCTGCGTTACTCGTCGGCTTCGGCCTCGGCCAGATAGAGGTTGAAGACCTTTTCGACCAGGTCGTCGTCCTCGACGCTGACATAGACCTCTTCGCCCTGTTCGTTTTCGCTGATCTTGAGGATGAGCAGCTCGTCCTCGGCCAGATCCTCGGTCGGCTCGAGCGGGGCGAGCAGCACGAATTCGTCGCCGGCGTACTGCACGGTGTAGACGTGCTCAAAGCGCACGACGTTGTTGTCCTCGTCGTAAAGCTCGACGATGTTTTCCTGCTCCATGCTGTTGTTTTCCTGATCCATTTTGGCCAGTCCACCTTTCCATACCTCGACCGGCAGCACGCGGGGGAGCGGCCGCTCGTTTTTTTCTTTTTCCGGCCAACCGCCGGCGTCCATGAAGCCCTGCAATATGCACACGGCGGCCAGCTTGTCCACCACCAGCTTGCGCTTGTCGCGGCGCACGTCCGCCTCGAGCAGCGTGCGCTGGGCAAAGGAGGTGGTCAGGCGCTCGTCAAACGTGCGCACCTGCCAGCCGCGCGCCTTCAGCAGGTCGATGAAGGCCAGGATTTTCTGTGCCTGCGGGCCGATTTCGCCGCTCATCGAGCGGGGCAGGCCCACCACCAGGCGATCGGTTTCATACTGCGCGAGCAGCTCGGCAATGCGCGCGAGGTCTTTTTCAGCCCCCTTGACGAAAATCGTCTCCACGCCCTGCGCGGTCAGCCCCAGCGGGTCTGAAACCGCCACGCCGATTCGGCGCTCGCCCACGTCCAGTGCCAGGATACGCTGCATCTAGTCCTCCCGCGCGTCCAGGGACGCGACGTAATGGCTGACCAGCTCCTCGAGGATCTCATCCCGTTCCAGGCGGCAGATCAGCGAGCGCGCGTGATTGTAGCTGGTGATATAGGCCGGATCGCCCGACAGGATATAGCCGACCAGCTGCGTAATCGGGTCGTAGCCCTTGACCTTGAGCGCCTGGTAGACCGCCGCAATGATTTCCTCGGCGGAACGGGGAGTATTGGCGGGGGCGGAATACTGACGGGTATCGCTCATTTTGCCGTTCATAACGTATCGTCCTCTCTCTGAAGCGCGCCTGCAGGCAGACCTTCGAGGCGCAGTCCAGCATCTCACGATTAATTATATACCAGAACGCGGCGGAATTCAAACATTTTGTAAGCCAAAATCAAATTTCTAATACTGTGTTCGATTATCCGCCCCATTTACCGGAACACTGGCCGCCTGCGTGCGCAGAAGCGAGCGGGCGACGAGTACGCAGGGGATGGCCAGCAGCATGCCGCCCAGGCCGGAGAGAGAGCCGCCCAGCGTGATGGCGAGAAGCACTACCGCCGGATGCAGGCCGGTCACGCTGCCCATGATGCGCGGACTGATGAGCAGGTTGTCCACCTGCTGCACGCCGAAGAGCAGCGCCGCGGTGAACAGCGCCTGGCGAAGGCCGCCCTGCGTCAGCGCCATCAGCACCGCGGGAATGCCGCCCAGCACCGGCCCGAAATAGGGAATCATGTTCATCACGCCCACGATCAGCCCCAGCACCAGAAAGCCGGGCAGGCCGATCACCATCAGCCCCACCGCCGCGAGAGCCCCCACCGCCAGGGAAATCAGCGCCTGGCCGCGCAGGTAGGTGTTCAGCTCGTGGCGAACGGCATGCGCCATGCGCACGGCGAGCCGGCGATAGGCCGAGGGCGCGAGCAGCTCCAGCTGCAAAAACAGCCGCTCCCGGTCGCGAATCAGGTAATAGCTCAGCGTGAGCGCCAGCGTGATTTCGGTCACGACTGCCGCCACTGACCCGGCAAAGCTGGCCGTGCCGCTCAAAAGCGGCGTGAGCGTGCCCATCGCCTGCTCCCAGGGAAAGTCGGGCAGCTCGAGCGGCAGGTTGATCCCGTGCGCGCGCAGGAAGTTCAGCAGGCGCTCGCCTTCGCCGCGCAGCTGCCTCGCCAGCGCCGGAAAGCCCGCGATCAGCTGCCTGAGCTGGCCGGCCAGCGGAGGAATCAGCAGCCAGATCACCAGCGCCAGTACCAGTCCCGCCGCGGCAAACGCCAGAGCGATTCCCGCGCCCCGCGGCACGTGCAGCGTCCGGCAGAACCACTCGCTCACCGGGCACAGCACAAACGCCAGCGCGCCGCCGCTCAGCAGCAGCCGAAACAGCAGCGAAACCTGCCGCCTGAACGCGATGACGCACAGCACCGCGCCGCAGCCCGCCGCCAGCAATATCCAGCTCCGCTTATTCCATTTCACTTTACTCACTTCCTTGGAGGTCGGCAGTGCCGACTGCCGCCTGCTGCCGGTCGGCAGGGCCGACGGCCACTTGCTGCCGCGCATCCTTTCGACGGCATCATTGAAAAGTTCGGAAGTCTCGTTTTGCACTGTCTGCATTCGGGGAACCCTGTGACATTCTCGCATTTCGCTGCGTGGCTCAATGTGCTTTTCGGGAGAGGTCTGGCGTTTCTCGTGGTTTTAAAAGGAGAGGCTACAGTCCGACCTGCCCCGCCTTACATGCGAGAACCGCACTGGAAAGAGGCGATACTCTTTTTTCGCAAGTGCTTTTCGGGAGAGCTCGAGAGGGGCTTTTCTCAGAAAAGCCGTCTCTCGAACGTTCCTCGTCCCCCGCATCGCACGCGAGAACTGCCTTTGCCGGGAGCTGTCTCATTTTCTCGCAAGTGTTTTCCGGGAGAGGTCTGGGGAGGCGCCTTTTTCAAAAAGGCGGCCTCCCCGGCGTTCCCCCTACGGCAGGATTTCGGCGACCTTGGTCATCATTTTCTGGGTTGCAGAGTTTGCCATGCGCTTGAGCTTGCGCCGGGTGTGAGCGGGCATCATGCCGTAGCAGGCGCAGGCGGCCGAGCTGACGAGCACGCCGTAGGCCATACCGCGCAGAGTGGACATCTTCATGATTCGCTTCCTCCTTCCGTCTGGTCGATCAGGACTTCGCCGCCGGGGCAGACTGAATAGTGACAGACGCGGGTGCGACCGCGCGTGAGGTCCTCGAGGTAGCCGCGCGAGAGCTCGAGGGAGCAGACGGTGAGCGCCTGTTCGTCGATCAGCGCATCGGTGACGGCTCCCAGGCGGGCGCCGTCGGGGCCGACGGCGCGGCGGGGCGGCTGAGCGGGGGGCGAGCCGGTTCGCCTGCCCCGGGAGCGCGAGAGCACGGCCACCTCGCCCAGCAGGTCCAGGTCGGCGCATTCGATGTAGCGTGTCCCGGCCAGGCCGCAGTACAGGTACACGCCCTCTACGCGCGTGAGCGAGTCGTCCAGGCGTACCTGAGCAAGCCTGCCGACGGCCTCGCCCTCGCACACGACCGGAAGGCCCAGCATGGAGCGCGCGCTGCGCATTGCCTTCACCCCTTTTTTCCGCTTCTGTCATGCATAGCTTGAGCGGATGCGGCGCGGCTGATGCGCGGAAAAACCTGCATATTGCGCGGAAGGCCAGGCTGTGTTACAATGGTAAAAAATGACGCGGAGGACAAAGGCATGACGGAGAAACAGTCGCTGCCCCGGCTGACCGGCGGCATACTGAAGGAATACTATGAAAAGCTGCGCGAGAATTTTTATACGGGCATCGACGTGGACGCGCACGTGAAGACCTATGAGGGCGTACACGACGGCGGCTATGCCGAGCCGGAATTTACCGGCAAGTTTATCGACGTATGCACCCGCTACTGGGACGCGGACGGCGACAAGCGCGCGCTTTCAATGGCCGCGCGGGTGGTGGAGAGCATTCTCAGGAACCAGCGCGCCGACGGCTATCTGGGCTGCCTTGAGCCGGGACACGAAGCCCATGCCTTTTCGGTGTGGAACCAGGCGTTTACGATGCTGGGCCTGATCCGCTATGAGCGGGCGACCGGCGATCAGCGGGCGCTCGAGGCGGCGATTAAGTGCGCGCACGGCCTTCACGCGCTGTTTCTGGGCGAGGGCGCGCCCGACCTGCTGGACGCGGGCAATCAAGGCAGCCAGCACATCAGCATGCTGTATCCGCTGGCACTTTTGTACGAGCGCACGGGCGACCGGAAGACGCGCGAGCTGATCGAGAAGATCATCGCCCGCTGCGAGGACAGCGACATGAACCTGCTTTCCTTCGACAGCATCCTGACGCTGCGGTCGCAAAAGGGCATTGAGATGCTGGTGGTGTACCTGGGCGTGCTGGAGTACGGGCGGGCGTTTGACTGCCCGCAGGCGGTCGAGGCGGCGCGGCGCTACTGGCGCGAGGTCAACGACACCCAGATCCGTAATACCGGCAACGGCACGATCGGCGAATTCTGGCGCGAGGGCGGCAATGAGCCCTGCTTCCTGCCTGCCGAGGTCAGGCCCAACGAGAACTGCGTGGCGGTGGGCTTTATGGAACTGGCGCTGGCGCTGTTCTGGCAGGATGGGGACGCGGTCTACCTGGACGCGATCGAGAAGACGATGTTTAACCACATCCTGGGCTCGGTGTCGCGCGACGGCGGCGACTTCGCCTATTATCAGCCCAACTTCGGGCGCAAGGTGTTCCGCACGGCGGGCGGCATGTACCAGTGCTGCCGGTACCGCGGGTATACGCTGTTTAGCTGCCTGCGCGCCCTGCTCTACCGCCGCGCGGGCGACGAGCTCACGCCGGTGATCTACGCCGCGAGCGAGTACGCGGGCGACGGGCTGACCCTTTCGCAGGCGACCGACTACCCGGCGGGCGGGCATATTGAGTTCAGGGCACAGGCGGCGCGCCCGATGACGCTCAGGCTGCGCATACCGGCCTGCGCGGACGGCTACCGCCTGACGGTGAACGGAGAGGCGGCGCAGATCGAGGCGGAGGAGGGCTTTGTGAAGGTTCCCGTAAGCGGCGAGACGGAGGTCTGTCTGGAGCTTGACCTGCGGCCGCGCGCGCGGAGAGTGGAGATCCGCGACCGGGTGTGGAAAAACCTGTTTACCGGCGAGGACTACCCGAGCGGCGCGGAGGGCGGCTTCCCGGCCGGAACGTATGCCGAGTTCACCTGCGGGCCGCTGCTGCTGGCCGCCGACGGGGCATGGGGGAACGACATCCATCAGGCGGTTCACTCGCTCGAGATTCGCGAGCTGCCCGCGCGGGACGGCGCGCTCAGGCGCTTTGAGGCGGACGGCGTGCAGCTGGTCGACTATGCCTCGGCGGGCGCGCAGGGCGAGGAATACACGGTGTTCGTGCCGGTGAGGTAAGATATGAACTGGATTGAAAAAAAGCTGTACGAGGAGCGGCGGGTGCGCAGGCTGGCCGTATGGAGCGCGTGCTGTGTGCTGCTGTTCTTTGCGCTGCTGACGGTCTGGGCGCGGCGGGACGTGCCCGGGCGGCTCGACTCGCGCGCGGCGATAGAGGCCTTCTGCCAAAAGGACGGCAGGCCGGACGCGGCTTTTGCCTATGAACAGGCGGAATACCTGGGCGAATGTACGCTGACGCAGACGCAGACGCACACGCTGTCGTTGATGGGCGCGGGCTATATCGAGGCCCCGGTGGGCACGTCCGAGCGGGAGACGAAGCGGCGGGTCTACCGGGTCACCGGCGCGGATTACCAGGCGCTGCTGCTGAGTAAGGGCGGGCTGCCGGAAAGTGGCATTGTGCCCTCCGTGCGGCACGAGAGCGAGCTGGACGCGCCGGTTCGCGAGGCCTTCGGGGCGGGCGAGGACGTGTTCGTGCTGATGACCGGCAGGGGCGCGAGCAGCTGGACGGTCGTGTGGACGCTGCTGGCGGCCGCGCTGGTGCTTGGCGGCGCGCTGCTGGCGTGCAGGCGGTCGCGCTTTTGGATGCGCCATACCCCGCTGGGCAGGCAGCTGGAAGCGGCGGGCGGCTTTGAGGCGATGCTTGAGGCGCTGTCCGCCGAAGCGCCCAAATTCGACTGCGGCAGGCTGGCGCTGACCGGCAGGTGGCTGCTGGTGAAGCGGGCGGTGGACGAGAACCCGGCGCGCGTGCGGTGGCAGCTGTACCCGGCGGCCGGCCTGCAGGCATCCTTCGCGGCCGACGAGGACGGCGAGTGCGAGCTGCGCGTGTCGCTGCCCGGCCGCGGCGAAATCGCCCGGATGTACCTGGACGAGGAAGAGGCGGGCAGTGCGCGGGAGGCGTTCGGCGCGTAGCGGCCTGACGGGAAGGCGAATGGGGAAAATTCTCGGCTCATGGAGCGGCATGCGAAGATACCTGGAAAAGGACATGCTCGCCGAATCGCTGAAGGGCAGGGTCAGGTATGGCTGCGCCGCGTACGTCGGGATGGACGGCTGCCGGGTCTTCGAGGTGTGCGTGGACGGCGCGCCGGTTAAGCGCTTCTCGTGGGAAACCGTGAACACGTACTTCATCGAGCAGGGCTGCAAGGAGAAAAGCGGTGATGTGCGCGGGTACTGGGCGGGGTTCCGGCCGCTGCTGGAAAGGTATCCGCTCGAGCGGCGGACGGAATATACAGACGAGGAGTTTTGCCGGGCGCTGGAGGCGTACCGCAAGCAGGACATTCGGCAGAGTATTCGCTCGGACAACCCGATCGTGCGGATGTTCGCGATTCTGGACAGGCGGGTCGGCAAAGGGATGCTTCGGGAAATTCAAAAGAACATCGGCGATCAGCCGGAGTGGCTGCGGCCATTCTGCCTGCTGAGGCTGAACGCGGAAAAAATGGGGGAGTGAGGAACCATGTCCAAATGGAACCCTGTGCAGTATGAAAAGTTTCTGAAGGACCGCACGCGGCCGGACATCGACCTGGCGTGCAGACTGTCCGCGCTCTCCCCGAAGCGCATCCTCGACCTGGGCTGCGGCCCGGGCAACAGCACGAGGGTGCTCCTGAACGCCTTTCCGGGCGCGAGGATCGTCGGCGCGGACAATTCCGAGGAAATGCTTCTCAGGGCAAGGGAGCGGTGTCCCGAGACGGAGTTTGTCAACGCGGACGCCGCCGGAGACCTGCACGAGCTCACGGAAAAATACGACCTGGTCTTTTCGAACGCCTGCCTCCAGTGGCTGCCGGATCACCGCGGGCTGCTGCCCCGGCTGATGACGCTTCTGACCGAGGGCGGAACGCTTGCCGTTCAGATTCCGATGCAGCGCGAGCACCCCGTGCACAGGATACTCGGCGAGCTCGTCCGGTCGGAAAAGTGGAAGGGAAGGCTCGTGCCGAGAAAGTACAACAACCTGACGACCGAGGAGTACTTTGACGTGCTTTCCGGCTTTTCAGGCGATTTTGAGCTGTGGGAAACGGTCTACTGCCATCGCATGCCGGATTACGAGAGCATCGTCGAGTGGTATCGGGGCACCGGGCTGAGGGGGTATCTTGAACAGCTCTCCGAAGCGGACGGGGAGGACTTCGTCGGCGACGTGTACGCGGAGCTTGAAAAACGCTATAAACCGCAGGAAAACGGCGAGATTCTCTTCCGCTTCCCGCGCCTGTTCTTCACGGCGACCAGGGCGCGGTAAACGGGGCCTGAGTCCTGCGGAACCTGTCCGCGCACTTGAGTCAACCGGCCCGCCGGTCAAGCGGCGCTCGCTTTTTCTCCGGCCCGCAGTGTGTTACAATGGGCATGCAAGCGAAAGGAGGAAAGCCCCATGAACCTCAACCTGGACGAAATCGGACGGTTTATACAGGCCTGCCGGAAGGACGGCAGCATGACGCAGGCGGAGCTCAGCGAGCGGCTGGGCGTGACGGCGCAGGCGGTGTCCAACTGGGAGCGCGGCGAGACGCTTCCCGATGTTTCGGTGCTCCCTGACCTGGCGGCGGCGCTGCACTGTTCGGTGGACGCGATTCTTTCGGGCGGAAGCGGCTGCGGCGGCTACAGGCGCTACATTACCGTGGCGCAGATGCGCGGCGCGCTCGCCTGCATTCAGCAGCTGGGCGAGCTGCTCGGTCAGGATCACTTCATTTATCAATGTGTGATCGACGCGCTGGATACGCGCATGAACACCACGATCGAGCGCGCGTTCTCAGACCCGCACATCTTTGAGGTGTTTGTCGGAGAGTTCCTGCTCGAATGCGTGCGCAGGGGTGATCATGTCGATCCGCGCGATGTGACGGCGCACCTGCAGCCCTGCCGGTCGCGGGAGTACATACTCCGCGTGCTGCGCGAAAAGGGCATTCGATGAACATGACAAATTCCCTCCGGGCCGGCTGGTCTGGAGGGAATTCGTCGTGCTGCGCCCGATTACAGCCGCTCGAAGCGGTCGGCGAGCTCGCGGGCGGCGCGCTGCATGCTGCGAACGCCCTGCATGAGCTGGTCGTCGGGCAGGCCGGGCAGGTAGGAGTCGGCTTCGAGGGTGAAATAGCCCTGATAGCCCACGTCATGCAGCGCCCGAAGGATCGGGTCGTAGTCGATCTGCATGGTCAGGGGGAGCTGGTGGTTGTCATGGTGGCGGTCGGTGTCATGGATGTGCAGCGCCTGCACGTGGCGGCCCAGCGTGCGGATCATCTGCTCGGCGGAGGTGCCCAGGCCGCGCATTTCGGCATGGCCGATGTCCACGCAGGCGACCAGGAAGGGATCGTTGACCGCCTCGATGTGCGCAAGGAAGTCGGTGTGGGAGGAGCAGGCGGCCGGGGCGGCGTGATCTTCTGCGTTGTTCCAGTTCCACATGTTCTCGGTGGCGATCTTGACGCCCAGTTGCCTGGCCAGCGGCAGCAGCTCCCAGAACATCTCCGCGTTTTCCTCGGCGGATTTGTCGTTGTCCGGGTGCACGACGCAGATGCCCGCGCCCGCCTCGGCCGCGTACTCCAGCGCCCGGGGCAGCAGATTGCGGATGTCCGGGCAGCACACCGGGAACGGCGCATGGGATTGGTTGCAGGTCAGGCCGTTGTCCAGGCCCACCTGCCGGATGTGACGGGCGTACTTGAGCGCGTCCGGCCCCAGGAAGGGAGAGCTGCTGGGCAGCATGCGCCTGTTCGCCCAGTCGTACTCGCCCATCTCGAACAGGGAAAGGTCGAAGGCGTCAAAGCCGGCCTGGCCCAGCATTTCAAGGGCTTTTTCGTGTGAGACTCGCGCGCACAGCGAGCTGATTTCGGTGGAGGTTTTCATGTGAGACTGCGCTCCTTTCGGTTTTGTGAAGGATATAGGTATTATATAACGGATTTTGCCGCACGGCAAGCGCTAAATCGCCAGCAAACGCGACAATTGCCGGAATTATTCGCATTTTTGTCCGAAATGTGTAGAAATGGCGAAAGTGTTGGTTGCGCGGCGGTGGGCTATCTGGTATACTGACGGTAGGAAACAGAAACGCGCTGAGGCGCGAGAGGGGACTGTACACCCATGACAAGCATGAACCCGGCCCAACCGGCCGCGCGCGGACGCCGCACCCTTCACCGGGACGTGAGGGACAACATTGACTACTATCTGATGATGCTGCCGACGCTGGTGCTGATCTTCATTTTCAGTTATTTGCCGCTGTTCGGGATCATCATCAGCTTCCAGAACTACACGGCGGGGCGCCCCTTCCTGGGCAGCGGCGTCGAGTGGGTCGGCCTGAAGTGGTACAGGCAGTTCGTCGAGTCCTACTACTTTTCACGCATCCTGCGCAACACGCTGGTGCTGAACCTGCTGGGCCTGGCGATGGGCTTCTGGGTGCCGATCGCGTTCGCGCTGACGGTGAACGAGATTCGCAGCAGCAAGTTCAGGAAGTTCACCCAGACCGTCAGCTACATGCCGAACTTTATCTCGACGGTTGTAGTGGCAGGCATGGTGCTTTCCTTTATCGCGAACGACGGCATCATCACGCTCACCCTGCGCGCGCTGGGGATACCGGCCAAATCGCTCAACGCCGATCCGGCCGTGTTTCCCTGGGTGTATACGCTCACGAGCGTGTGGAAGAGCTTCGGCTGGAACAGTATTCTCTACCTTTCCACCATCACCTCGATCGACCCGGCGCTCTACGAATCCGCGGACGTGGACGGAGCGACCCGCATGAAGAAGATCTGGTACATCACGCTGCCCAGCATGCTTTCCCTGATCATGATTCAGCTGATTATGGCGATCGGCGGCATGCTGGGAAGCAACACCGATCTGATTCTTCTGCTGTATAACCCGGCGGTCTACTCCTCTGCGGACGTCATCGGAACCTATGTCTACCGGGAGACGCTGAAGACCGGCAAGTACAGCTACGGCACGGCGGCCAACCTGTTCATGAGCGTACTGAGCTTCGTCCTGGTATACGCGGCTAACTACGTATCCCGGAAGACCACGGACTTCTCGCTGTGGTGACGACTGAAAAGCGGAAAGGAAGAAAAATAATGAGTGAGCGGGCTCTCGCGCGTCCAGGGCGCAGGCTGAAGCAGTGGACGACCTTCGACACGGTGGTCACGGTGATCGCCATCTTCACCTGTTTCATTACGATTTATCCCATGTGGTACGTGATCGTCATGTCCGTGAGCGACCCGGCGGCCGCGGCGGCGGGCAAGGTGACCTTCTGGCCGGTGGGCTTCAGCCTGGGGAGCTATAAGCTGGTGCTGAACAACCCCAAGTTCTGGATATCCATTCGAAATTCGGTGCTGTACGTCATCGTGGGCTGCGTGCTGATGCTGTTTACCACCATGTCCGTCGCCTATCCGCTGACCCGGCCGAATCTCAAGTGCCGCAAGCTGGTCAACCTGTATCTGATCATCCCCATGTACGTCGGCGGCGGCATGATTCCCTCGTTCATCCTGGTGACCAAGCTGGGGCTGTACAATTCCCCGCTGGCGCTGATTCTGCCCGCGAGCTACAGCATCTGGAATATCATCCTGTGCCGCACGTATCTGGCCTCCATACCGCACGAGCTGGGCGAGGCGGCGTTTATCGACGGCGCGACGAACATGCAGGCGCTCACGCGCATCTACCTGCCCCTGGCCAAGCCGGTGCTGGCGGTTATCCTGATCTACACGATCGTCGGCGTATGGAATACCTGGTTCAGCGCGGTGCTCTACACCACCCGCCAGGAGATTCAGCCCATTCAGGTGTATCTGCAGACCGTGCTCAACGCCGCCAACCCCAAGGATCTGGGCGTGAACTACACCCCGGAGGCGCTGGAGACCTTCATTCGCCGGGCGATGACCGCGCGGCAGGTCAAATACGCGGTGATCGTCGTGGTCACTGTGCCGATTCTGATGGTCTATCCCATGTTCCAGAAGCATTTTACCAAGGGCATCATGCTGGGCTCGCTCAAGGGCTGAGCGCAGCCAGTACGGCATATCGTGTATCGTATATAAAGTCCGGCCGGCTTTGTATAGAAGAAAAGTACGTGAACAAATCAGGAGGAATTGCCATGAAACGCATTCTCGCTCTCGCGCTGTGCCTGCTGATGGCCGCGTCGGTCATCCCGACCTACGCCCAGGAGCAGGAGCTGACCCCCATTTCCATTCTGTGTCACGCGGAGGTTGAACCGTGGCTGACCGCCGAATACGCCAACTTCGAGGTGGGCAAGCTGTTTGACCAGATTCTGGCCGAGCGCCTTGGCCTGAGGATCGAAATTGAAGGCATCGAGAACAACTCCTTTGTGGACGTGGTCAACAGCCGTGTCGCCGCGGGCGTGGATCTGCCCGACATCATCTCCTCCGGCTGGGACACGTTCGACGCGATCAACTGGGCCAAGAACGGCATGCTGCTGGCGGTCTCCGACCTGATCGAGCAGTATGACGAGGACGGCAGCATCCTGGCCTACTACAACTCCCGCTGCCCCGGCGCGGTGGGCGCCACGACCGCACCCGACGGAAAGATGTACTGGTTCTCCTACCTTTCCGGGCGCCAGTTCTACGACCCCGAGACCGACGAGATCATTCCCTTCACCGATCCCCGCACCCTGTCCATCCGCGTGGACTGGCTGGAGAAGATCGGCGCAGAGTATAAGTACACCTACACCCCGGCCGAGCTGCACGACATTCTGGCCGCCTTCCAGGCGCAGGACGTCAACGGCAACAGCATGAAGGACGAGGTCATCAACGTCCCGATCAACAGTTTCTACAACGGCATCGCTCAGGGCTTCGACCTGTCCGGCCAGCTGCTGTGCGGCTACGGCCCGGAAAACAAGGTCTACTCCAACTTCTATCACGAGAACTTCCCCGCCTACATCGAGTACATGCAGCAGCTGTACAAGGAAGACCTGATCGACACCGCGACCCTGACCGACACGAGCACCTTCGACAACGCGATTCAGACTGAAAACCGCGCCTCAATCAACTTCGGCTATGCCTGGTACGAGGGCTTTGAGAAGAACTGCTCCGACCCGAACGCGCTCTACCTGCCCACCTGGATCGACCTGGACGGCCTGGAGAACGGCTTCCACGCCCTCGACGACCCCCGGGTCAACACCTACTGCCAGTACATGGTTCCCTCCTCCACCAAGCATCCCGAAGAGGTGCTGAGGCTGTTCGACTTCGTGTACACCGACGAGTACGCGGCGCTGGCCACCTACGGCATCGAGAACGTGGGCTACACCGTGAGCGACAGCGGCGTCTACATCCCCGCCGTCATCCCGGGCGATGCGGATACCTACGATCCGCGCTATGGCCTGGCCTGGACCAACTTCTCGATCATGGCGCTGCCGAACATGCGTACCCTGCCCGAGTACAGGGTGCTCAAGCCGGACAACGTGACCGAGCTGACCAAGCTGAAGAAGGAAGCCTTCTACGACTGGAACTACTCCCTGCTGCCCTACGCGAACATCGAGTGCGTCTTTGACCAGATCGCCATCGAGTCCGACGAAGAGGCTGAGACCATCGGTCAGATCGAGGAGCAGCTGAATACCTATGCCGAGGAGCTGCTGGTTGACCTGATCCTGGGCCGCAGGAGCCTGGACGACATGGAAACCTATCTCGGCGAGCTGGAAAAGCTGGGCCTGCAGGATTACATCAACATCAAGCAGGCGCGCCGCGACCGCTATGTGGCCAACAGCAAGTAATCACTGCATAGGCTCACACGGGCTGTCCCTCTCTCTGAGAGGGCAGCCTTTGCGTGCGTTATGAAAAGGAGCGAACAGCCGCATGAAAGAAAAACTGCGCGTAAACGACTTTATGAGCATATTTCTCGCGTTCCTGATGGTTGCCCTGATCCTCGACGGGACATTTTTGGCCTATGTCTTCCGCGACGAGGTAAGACGCGGCCAGACCAGGGCCAGGCAGGAAGCGTCGGAGAGCGCGGCGCGGGTGACGGATTACCTGGCGGGCCTGATACGCGATGAAATCCTGCTGGGAGAGTATGCGCGCAGTTCAACCTGGGCCATTAAGCTGAATTCGGAGATGGACGTCTTCGACAGGGACTTTACCTACTATCGGCAGCAGGATATTCGCGAAAACTTCCTCTTCCGGCCGGTGGGCCTCGACAACGCGGTCTATTCCCGGGCGATGATCTTCCGCCGCAGAAACCTGGCCATCAGCCGGAACTACTGGGGCGATCCGCTGTACTACCTCAACATGCTCGAGGTGCCCAGGAACCTGCGCGAGCAGGTGCTTTCTCAGATACTCGCCTGCCGCCTGCCCACCCAGATCGAGTGCCGCGACGAGCAGGGAAGCAGCTGCTTTGACCGGAACCTGCTGTTCATCATTCCGCTGAGGCCCTCCTCCTACCTGGAGCCGCAGGTGTATCTGTGTACGGTCTTTAACGCGGCGAATATTTTGAAGCGCGTGGAGGCCATGCTGCCGGAGGGCGTGAAGCGCTTTTCGCTGGTCAACGGCGAGAGCGAAACCGTCCTGATGGAAACAGGGGAGGGCGGCGCGGACGGCAGGCGCCTTGAGCAGGCGATATTCAATACGCCGTGGAAGGCGGTGTTTGAGATCGACGAAACCAGCCTGTATATGAATCCCGAGGCAATGCGCGAGCACCTGGTGGTTTTCGGCGTGCTGCTGCTGGCGGGCGCGGCGCTTTCCTACCTGCTGGCCCGGCTGACCTACCGGCCGCTTCGGCAGCTGCTGCGCAAGGTCAATGGCAATCCGGACGATAAAAACGCCTTCCTGACGCTGAACCATTCGATCGATTCCATGCTTGAGAGGCGACAGGAGGATCAGAAGGCCGCCGCGATTCGGCAGCTGCTGATGGGCTGCTTTGAAGGCGGCGAACGCCTGGAGGAGCTGGTTCAATTCCGGGACAGCATGTATTTCCGGGTGATGATTCTCTCCTCGGAAGAAAACCGCCAGATGGACGATGGGGTTCTGCAATGCGTTTATCAGGAGCTGCAGCGCGGGGAACAGGTTTCCTGGCAGGCCAGCGAGATGCTCGACGGCGGGGTGGCGCTGATACTGGCCGCCGGAACCGAGGAACGCGTGCGCGCCGCCTCAAAGCGCGTGCAGGGACTGCTGGAGGGCGAATACTGGTCGGTTTCCCTGTTTTTCGGAGAGATTCTGTATGGCCTGATTGGCGTCAGCGTGTCCTATCAGGAGGCGAGGCGCAAGCAGTTTTACCTGCATCACGGCATGCCGCGCTACTATTTCCCCTTCGACTGGGAAAGTCAGCTGCTCGACGCGCTGCGCAAGGGGCGGCTGAACGTGGCGGAGGACATCCTGGTCAATCTCCGGCAGGAGAATGAAAAGGCGCTTCAGGCGGGGAAGATGGATCAGGAGGACATGATGCAGATGTTCAACTGCCTGACCAGCGACCTGCAGCGCTGCGTCCGGGAAATGGGGCGCGGCGACGGACTGCCTGTGGCGCTGACGGAGCTGCATACCTCGGGCAACCTGGAGGAAATGTGGGGGATTCTGCTGGATGGGATCCGCCAGATGAGCGTGCCGGCCCCACAGGGGAGCGCCGACAGCCTGGATCAGCAGATCGTCGACTACATTCAGCAGCACTTTGATCAGCCGGAGCTCTCCATTACGACGCTGCAGGAGGCGTTCGGCATCAGCAGCGCAACCACGATTAACAAGTACATTCGCAGGCTGACGGGCCAGACCTTCCAGGCCTGCCTGATCCGCTTCCGCATGGATCGGGCCAAGGAGCTGGTGAACGACCCGAAGCTGCGAATCGCGGACGTCGCGCGCATGGTCGGCTATGAGAACGAGTCCTCCTTCAGGCGGACCTTCCAGCGCTATACCGGCTGCCGGGTCCAGGATTACCAATAGCCCAGCGGCCGCGGCGCGGATAAACAGACTGATCCCTCCGACGTGAGCCGGGGGGATTTCAGTTTGTCCAAACGGGCTGCCGCGCGAGGTCTGCGCAGCGAAAGAAAAAAGTCCCCCGGCGTGAACCGGAGGACTTGATGGGACGAAGGATTACTTCTGAACCTCGACCAGGGTGCAGCCCGCGTCGAACTCGACGGTGCCCTTGTAGTTCTTCAGGGTGCCGGTCACGGTGACGGTGTCGCCCTCGGCCAGCTGGTCCGCGCCCTCGCCGGAGAGGCGGAAGCACTGGATCGGGTACTCCTCGAGGCCCGCGACGGTCAGGTTCACGGTGATGTTCTTGTACTCGTCGCTCCAGGCGGTGGGGATGGAGGCGACCACGCCGGTGATGGTGGACTCGGCGGTCATCGCCACGTCCTCGGCCAGGGCATAGCCGCTGATGAGCGCTTTGACGCTCGCCACGCTGTCGGCGGGAACCAGGGTGCAGCCCGCGTCGAACTCGATGGTGCCCTTGTAGTTCTTCAGGGTGCCGAAGACGGCGATCTCGTCGTCCACGGCCAGCTTGTCCGCGCCCTCGCCCTTCAGGCGGAAGCACTGGATGGGCTGCTCGGTCTTGCCGTCGCAGATGATGGTGACGGTGATGTTCTTGTACTCATCGCTCCAGGCGGTGTCGATGCTGGCGACGGTGCCCTTGAGCACGCTCTGCTTGGACAGGGAAGCGCCGTCCTCGAGGGCGTAGGCGGCGTCGAGCGTCGCGGCCTGGCTGATGATCTCGCCGAAGCCGACCAGGGTGCAGCCCGCGTCGAACTCGATGGTGCCCTTGTAGTTCTTCAGGGTACCCTCGACGGTGATTTCGTCGCCTTCCTTCAGGTCCTTCGCGCCCTCGCCGGAGAGGCGGAAGCACTGGATGGGCTGCTCGGCCAGATCGCCCACCTGAATGGTGACGGTGATGTTCTTGTACTCATCGCTCCAGGCGGTGTTGACGGCGGTCACGGCGCCGAAGAGGCGCTGGGGCTTGCTCATGGAAGCGCCCTCGTCCAGGGCGTAGGCGGCGGTCACGATGTCGGCGTAGCTCATGTCGAGCACGGCGGCGGGCACGACGCGCTGATAGGGCACCTCCAGGGTGCTGCCGTCGGGCGCGGTGACGGTGGCGGTCAGGGTGTAGACCAGCTCCTTGGGGTTGGCCTCGTCCACGTCGACCAGGTACTTGCCGTCCTCGGCGGGGGTGATCTGGATCTGGTCGGTATCGACGGCCCAGGTCACGGGATAGACGACGCCGTCGATCATCAGCTGGGAGACCACCTCATAGTCCTCGGCGGTGGCGGTCAGCTTGTCGCGGCTCTTGCTCTTATACCAGAAGTCCAGCAGGCCCTTGGCGGAGGCCAGGTTCTCATCCTCGGCGGCGAAGCCCGCGACCGGGCTCAGGCACAGCGCGAGCAGCGTGAGCATGGCAATGATCTTCTTCATGGGAATCCTCCTGTCTTATTCATCGGCAAGGGAAAGCCCGTCCGGGGTGAAGACCCGGATGCGCAGGCTTCCCTCATGTACGTCCACGAGGCCCTTCACGGAAATCAGCTTTCCATTCAGGTCTTCGGGGGTGAAGGGGCTGTCCTGCATGGGCGCGACCCAGACCGTGACGGTCAGGCCGTCCTGCGTGCAGGTCAGGCTGAGCGCGCAGCTCTTCGAGACGTCTTCGCTCTCATGGATCTGTACGTCCGTGACGGACAGGCCGTCCAGCGATACGCTCGAGGCGACGCGCAGGGGATCGAGCTGGGAGACGGTCAGGGGCGTGTAGGCGGGGGAGAGCCCCTCGTCCAGCTTCCTGAGGTTGTCCGGATCGTCCGGGCGCATCATGCGGTAGTTTACGTCGCTGACCTGCCAGGCCTCGCCGGCCTCGTAGTAGCTCACCACGCCCACCACGCGCGCCCGGTTGCCCACGTGCAGGATCTCCAGACCGCCCCCGCTGAGGCTGTAGCCGTAGTAGACCTGCATGCCGTAGGTGCGGTCGGTTTCCTCGTCGTAGTCCTCCAGGTACACGCACTGCGCCCAGTTCATCGTCACCACGCCGGAGAAGGCGACCTTCTTGCCGGCATAGGCTTCGGGGTCCTCGCGCAGCTGGCGCAGGGTGACTTCGAGCGCGTCTCCGTAGTAGTAGTCGGGATCGGGCTGGCCGGAAAACAGGTTCAGCTTCTGCTTCCTCGCCTGAGCCACTGCCGCGACGCAGGTGTCGCCGTAGCGATTCTTCGAGGCGGAGTAGGGCACGGCCAGGCCGTTTTGCAGCAGCTCGATGTTCAGGTTGCGATAGGGCGCGTCCTCGCGCTCGCGGTACCAGACCCAGACGAGATACCTTCCGCCGGTCGAGTCCATGTTGAGCCTTTCGTCATCCGATTCGATAAGTATTGACTGGGCGTTTTCCAGGCGCTCGCGGGTGAAGCGGGCCGCGGCGGGGCCGTATTCCTCGATTTTGCCGGTGGTCTCAGGGGTGTTGATCGCCAGATAGCGCGCCTTGAGCAGGCCGCCGGGAACCAGGGAATCGGGCACGTAGAAGTGTGTGGTGTCGCCGTCAACGAACGAGGCGACCGTGACCTCCTGCCGGAGCGTCCGATCCCCCGGGCGGACGGAGGCGGCGAAGTCCGTGAACTCGCCGTCCGCCGCCGCAGAAGAGAAGAGGAGGAAAATCAGACACAGCAGCAGGGAAAGACTGCGCTTAGTTGGCGTATTCGCACTCATCGACGGCTTCCTCAAAGGCGGCCTCGATCTGCGCGTCCACGTCGTCGCCGGTCATGGTCAGGCACTTGGGCAGCAGCGCGCCCACCTGATCGCGGGCAGTGGAGGAGCCGACGAAGGCGGGAGAGGTGTAGTACGCGTCCTCCTGAGCCAGGCAGACCTGCGCGCTCAGGGCCGCGATGTAGTCGCCGCCGTCCGCCTTGGACAGGAACTCGGCGTACACCGCGTTGTCGGCGACAGACTTGATGACCGGGACATAGCCGGAGGCCATGGAGAACTCAGCCTGGAAGTCCACGCTGGTGGTCAGGTACTTGATGAACAGCCAGGACGCGACGACCTCCTGAGGATTGTCCTTCTTGAAGATGCAGACGCTGGGGCCCTGGGAGATGACCTTGCGGTTGTCGGCGCTGACCTGAGGAATGGTGGCGATGCCCACCTCGAAGGGGTAGGAGCCGTCCGCGTTGGCGGTCGGGCGCTGATACTTGGAGCCGGCGGAGGAGCCGATGGACATGTAGGAGCGCACGCCGGTGGTGGCGGTGAACAGGCCGGAGGTGTAGGCGCCGTACAGCTTCTGGGTGGTCAGGTAGCCCTTGTTGTACCACTCGTTGAACATCTTCACGAAGCCGCGGTTGGTCTCGTTGTTGAACAGGTAGTGATCGCCGGTGGCGCTGGTGTAGTCGGAGCCGTACTGCTCGCACATGGTAATGAACCAGTTGGACTCGCTGTCATAGCCCAGCGGGATGGAGTTGGGATCGAGCTCCTTGATCTTGGCGCAGACCTGCTCCATCTCTTCCCAGGTGGTGGGCACGGCGATGCCGTTGGCGTCGAAGAAGGTCTTGTCGTAGTAGAGCACCTCGGTGGACTTGGAGAAGGGCATGGTGTACATCAGGCCGTCGCCGTATTGGCGGCCTTCTTCATAATAGCCCTCGATGAAATCGGCCTTCTGCTCGTCGGTCAGGCCGAGGGTCTCGGTGGTGCCGTCGGCGCGATTCACGGTCACGGTGCTGTCGATCAGCTCGTCCAGCGTCTGCACGGACTTGGCCAGGTTGTACAGCGCCACGTGATCCGGATAGCAGTAGGCGATGTTGGGCTGGGAGCCGACGGAGATGTCGGCGATGATCTGGTCGCGCACGTCGTCGTAGCTGCCCAGGCTGGTGTGCTCGATGTGGATGTTGGGATAGAGCTTGTTGAACTCGGCAATGTAGTTGTTCATGACTTCCTGAAGCGTCGTGCCCTGTTGTGTGTACAGCGACAGGGTGACTTCGCTTCCGTCATAGCCTTCGGCAGGTACCTCGAAGCCGGCGGCAAAGGCCGTGCCGCACAGCATGGTCAGAGCGAGGAGCATGGCGAGAATCTTTTTCATCTGAGTTTCCCTTCCTTTTTCCTTATTTATTAACAGGCCTTGCGGCCCATTAACCGGTGTAAGCGGGGCGTTTTACCCCTTGATGCCGCTGCGGCTGACGCCCGTCATGATGTACTTGCGCAAAAAGACGAACACCAGGAACAGCGGGGCGGAGACCAGCGCCACGGCCGCCATCTGCACGGGGTAGTTGACGTCGCCCGTGGTGTCGGTGAAGGCGCTGCGCAGGCCGTTTGTAATCAGGCGGTGCGCGTCGTCGTTGGCGACCAGCCTGGGCCAGATGTAGGAGTTCCACGCGCCCATCATCTTGAGGATGGTGATGGAGATCAGCGTGGGCAGGGACAGGGGCACCATGACCTTCCACAGGTATTTAAGATCCTTGGTGCCGTCCACCTTCGCGGCCAGATACAGCTCATTGGGAATCTGCAGGAAGCTCTGGCGCAGGAGGTAAATGTAGAACACGCTCACCAGGAACGGCACGATCAGCACCGTATAGGTGTTTTTCCAGCCGAAGGCGGTGACGGTGCCGTAGTTGGTGATGGTGAACAGCTCGCCGGGGATCATCATCGTGGCCAGCAGGAAGGCAAAGAGCAGCTCCTTGCCCTTGAACTCCAGCCGCGCGAAGGCGAAGGCGGTCAGTATGGTGATGACCAGGGAAAGCAGCGTGGACACCACGCCCACGATCATCGTGTTCATGAACAGGCGGCCCAGCTTGGCCGTGGTGAAGGCGGTGACGTAGTTGCCCAGCATCAGCACGCGCGGCCAGAAGGTGGGCACGCTCAGGCGATACTCGTCCAGCGACTTGACCGAGGAGATCAGCATCCAGTAAAACGGGAACAGCACGATCACGGCCATCAGAATCAGAAAGGCGTATACGCCCAGGTAAAACAGCGCCTTGCCGGCCCGCTGACGGACGAACTGGGCGCGAATCCGCCGTGCACTTAGAACCTTCATATCGTTTGACATCGCCGCACCTCCTCAGTAATGCACGCGCTTCTTGCTGACCCACAGATTGACCAGGGTCACGGCAAGTATGATGGCGAACAGGATCAGCGCCGCGGCGCTCGCGCGTCCCTGGCTGTTGTTGCTCAGGGAGTCGTAGATGAAGCCGACCATGGTGTTCAGGCGGCCGCCGTCGTTGGGCGGGCCCATGGTCTCGCCGAAGATACCCACGATGCTGGTGTATTCCTTGAAGCCGCCGATGAAGCCGGTGATGACCACGTAGGCCAGCATGGGGGAGACCAGCGGCACGGTGATGCGGGTGAAGACGCGCCAGCGGGGCGTGCTGTCCACCTTGGCCGCCTCGTAGTACTGTTTGTTGATCGCCTGCAGGCCGCCCAGCAGGATCAGGATCTTGAACGGCAGCGCGTTCCAGACGATGTAGACGATCATGACGGCCATGTTGGCGGTGTAGCTGGAGCCGTAGTTGATCCAGTTGATCCGCGTGCCGCCGAAGAACTCGATGATGTTGTTGATGATGCCGGCGGTGACCACCAGCTCGTTTTCGGTGCCGTAGAAGCTGCCCACGATGTTGAACATCGCGGCGAACACCATGCCGATGGCGATCGAGTTGGTGACGTAGGGCAGGAAGAAGATGGTCTGCAGTGCCTTTTTAAGCGGCTTGATCGAGTTGAGCGCCACCGCGATGAGCAGCGCCAATATGGTCGACAGCGGCACAGTCCACACGCACAGCAGCACGGTGTTCTTCAGGCAGCTTAAGAACTTTTTGTACTTGACCACCTTCACGAAGTTGCCAAAGCCCAGCTGGAAGGTCTCGCCGCCCGCTGCCTTCAGGCCGGAATAGTTGACGAGCAGCGACATGCGCACGGTGTTGATGATCGGCCACACGGTGAACACCAGCAAAAGCGCCAGCGCCGGGGCCAGATACAGCCACGCTTTCCATTGCTTGCTGTTGACCATATCACATCACCTCGAACGGCACGCGCGCCTCGGTTTCCCTGTCGAACAGGAACACCTTGTGCGGCTTGAGCGAATAGCGGATGGTTTCCATGTGCGCGCCGATGCCCAGGTCGGAGCCGACGATCGAGCGGATCGACGGATTGAGCGAGGCGGGGTGGGTCGAGACCACGCTCACGTCGCGGCCCATGACCTCCACGCCCGACATTTTGCATACCATCGGGCCGCTTTCCTCGGGCACGAAGCCCTCCGGACGGATGCCCACGGAGACCTCGCGGTCGGACACGCCCGGAACCTTCAGCACGCGCTGGCCGTCCAAATACAGGTATTGCTCCCTGACCTGTCCCGCGAACACGTTGATGGGCGGGGTGCCCAGGAACTTGGCCACGAAGAGGTTCGCCGGGTTGTCGTACACATCCTGCGGCTTGCCGATCTGCTGCACCACGCCCTTTTTCATGACCACGATCAGGTCGGAAATGGACATGGCCTCCTCCTGGTCGTGGGTGACGAAGACGGTGGTGATGCCGGTTTCCTTCTGGATGCGGCGGATTTCCTCGCGGGTCTGCAGGCGAAGGCGCGCGTCCAGGTTGGACAGCGGCTCGTCGAGCAGCAGCACCCGGGGCATCTTGACCAGGGCGCGGGCAATGGCGACGCGCTGCTGCTGGCCGCCGGAGAGCTCGCTGGGCTTGCGGTCGAGCAGCTCCTCGATCTGCACCAGCTTGGCGGCGCTCTGCGCGCGCTCGAGCATCTGATCCTTGGTCAGCCGGTCTGCGCCGGTCAGGTTCTGCAGCGGGAACAGGATGTTCTGCAGCACCGTCATGTGCGGGTAGAGCGCGTAGTTCTGGAACACCAGGCCGATGCCGCGCTTCTCGGTGGACAGCTGGGTCACGTCGTCCTCGCCGAAGTAGATCTTGCCGGCGGTGGGCTTCTGCAGGCCGCTGATCATGTACAGCGTGGTGCTCTTGCCGCAGCCCGACGGGCCCAGCAGGCCGATCAGCTTGCCGTCCGGGATCTCGAAGGAGAAGTTGTTGACCGCGACGACCTCCTCCCTGGACTTTTTGTTGCGGCTGGGGAAGATCTTGGTCAGGTTTTCAAGCACGATTTTCATGGGATACCCCTTTCTTTCTGGCGAATCAGGCGCGCTCGGAGGCGACCTGCTGCGCGTGCTGTTGTTGCTTGAAGGCGATCAGTTCCTCGCGGCTGGCGAATATCTTCTGGCTGGGGTAGTCGATCACCACCGTGCCCGCGAGCAGGTCGTGTATCGGCGTGTGTTCGTGCGTGGCCAGAAAGAGCACGAGCTGCACAAGCGCCAGCCCGGCGAGCGCAAGCGTGCCGAAAAGGCCCAGGCTGCCGAAGTACAGCATGAGCAGAATCAGCGCGGGAACCATGAGTTCGATGGTGTATTTGCCCAGAATCGAGCGGATAAACAGCGTGACGGCGCTGATGCGCACGCCGTCCGCGCGCATGACGCCCAAAGAGAAGATGCGCTTGCCCAGCGTCCGGCCGTCGTGAAGCAGCAGCGGAACGACAAATTCAATCAGCAGGCAGGAAAGCAGCAGGCTCATGGAGAGGATCAGTATGGTCAGCCGCATGATCATCCCGTAGGCGTAGACCGCCCGCTCGTCCTGGCCCAGCGCCTTATACGCCTCGTCCAGGCGCGCGCTGTCCGCCTCGGTCAGCGCGTCGTGGTCGGACAGCGACATGTGGAAATCCACATCGTACTGTTCGCCATAGGCCGCGTAGGCCGCCTCGAGCGTGTCCACGTACCCGTCGTAGCCCAAAAGCCCCGACAGGAGAAAGGCGAACAGCGTCGCCGCCACCCCACCCAGTATGAAATCGAACAGGAAGGCGGAAATCCGCTTCCACATCCCTGCGCGCTGAAGACTGAACAAATTCGTTCGACTCCTTCCGACCCGCTGGCGGTTTTTCACATTTATATTATAAGGTATTTTCGCGAAAAAAGCCAGTCTTTGCGCGAAATATCCCGCGCGCGGGCGGAAAAAGGCAGCCTGCATCATGGCGGCATGATTCCGTCATTTGGCGCGTAGATTTGTACGGGGAGGCGGAGGAATCCGCGCGCAGGTGATTCGAAATGGCGGACGCGCGCCGTGAAAATGCAGGGACGGTTTTCGCAGGCACCGCCTTCGCCGGGACAGGCACAAAAATGTGATGCAAATTTCATATTCCTGTGAAAAATCTCCGAAAACGATTCGACGTAAAAAACCGCGTACGCCTTGCAATGCGCGCCTCATTTTGGTATAATAAGCTTGAGAGGAGTAAAGAAAAGCATGAACAATACGATGAACCCGGAGGTCGCCCGAAAGCTTTTGCAGGTGGGCGAGGCCTTCCGCATTCCCGGTCCCTTCTTTTCCTATGAGGAGATCAAGAAGGGCAACGTGAATCAT
The DNA here is from genome assembly GCA_934647305.1 of uncultured Clostridia bacterium. GTDB lineage: Bacteria > Bacillota > Clostridia > Christensenellales > Aristaeellaceae > CAKUFI01. Next base: position 23,484 of record CAKUFI010000005.1, read on the forward strand.
ACCTATCGCGTCAACTACATCCGCGACGACGGCACCGGCATGGCCAGCATCAAGTCCTACCTGGTGCAGCGGGTCAACACCTATGCCTTCCAGCACCCGGTGGAGCTGATGCGCAACATCGACCGCGTGACCGAGCACATCCGCAAAAAGCACCCGGACGCCAAGTGCCTGCACTTTCACCACACCGCCGAGGGCCTGAACTACCTGATGGACGAGGACGGCTTCTGGCGGCTGAGCAACTACCTGCCCTCGATCACCTTCGACACCTGCGACGACCTGAACGTGGTGCGCCGCGCGGGCCAGGCGTTCGGCGACTTCCAGATGATGCTGTCCGACTTTGACGTGAGCCAGCTGTACTACACCATTCCCGACTTCCACGACACCCGCAAGAGGTACGAGAAGTTCAAGGCGGACGTGGCGGCCGATCCGTGCGGGCGCGTGAAGGAGGTGCAGGCGGAGATCGACTGGCTGCTGTCGGTCGAGGACGAGGCCTGCCGCCTGACCGACCTGTACGCGGCGGGCGAGCTGCCCCTGCGCGTGACCCACAACGACACCAAGATCAACAACGTGCTCTTTGACGAGAAGACGCACGAGGCGCTGGTGGTCATCGACCTGGACACCGTCATGCCCGGCCTGGTCGGCCATGACTTTGGCGACGCCATCCGCTCGGCCGCCAACTTCGTCGAGGAGGACTGCCCCGACGCGAGCAAGGCGGGCGTGAACCTGAACGTGTACTGGGCGTTCGCCGAGGGCTTCCTGAAGGAAACCGCCTCTACGCTGACCGAGAAAGAGGTCGCCACGCTGGGGCAGAGCTGCTTCTCGCTGGCCTGCGAGCTGGCGTCCCGCTTCCTGGATGACTATCTCATCGGCGACAAGTACTTCAAGACCCGCGTGCCCGGCCACAACCTGCTGCGCACCCGCTGCCAGATCGCCCTGGCCAGGGACATGCGCCTGAAGATGGACGCGATGAACGCCATCGTGCGCGACTGCTGGGAGCGCTACAAAAAGTAATCACAGATGCAAAACGCCGTCTTCCGCAAACGCGGAGGGCGGCGCTTTTTACTGCCCGCGCAGGCGTGAGGGCGGTACGCCGAAGCGCTTTTTGAAGGCGCGGGAGAAGTAGTACACGTCGCAGTAGCCCAGCGCGAGGGCGGTTTCCGTGACGGTGAACAGGCCGCTTCGCAGCATTTCGGCGGCGCGTTCGGCGCGGAGACGGTCGCGGTATTCGAGTATGCTCAGGCCTGTGCGGGCATGAAACAGCGCGCGCAGGTACGACGGACTGACGCCGCAGGCCTGGGCGATTTCCTGTGCGGTGAAGGCGCGCGCGTAATTTTCGCGCAGGAAGGCCTCGGCGCGGGCACAGGGCTCGCAAGGCTCGTGCGGGGTGCGGGACGCGCCGATCCACTGGGCATACAGCTCGAACAGGCGCGCCTTACAGCGCATGTAGCGCTCGGGCGCGCGCTGCCTGAACAGCGCTTCACATTCCATCACGGCGCGCTGCTGCTCGCAGGACAGGTGAAGGACACCCCGCAGTGCGTCGATTTCCGGGCAGGTCTGGGTGAAGTCGAACGCACAGGTCACGTACTGCACGCCGCGCAGGTAGGTCAGGCGATAGCGGCCGCCCCGGCGAAGCGGGATCAGATCCCCCGGCTGCAGCTGCGCGCGGGACGCTTCGTCCTCATACAGCGCCTCGCCCGCGGTGAACAGCACAAAGCCGTCCCACTGCCGTGCGGGATTCGCAAACTGCTGACCGTCCGCCTCCCGCTTGCGGACAAAAATGTAGATCGCGCCGATGTCGAAGACCATGCGCTTCACCTCAAATTCTGTCATCGAATCATACAAACCCCGGCGCGCCGTACATTGCCGGGAGGACACCCCCGGCAATACAATAGAGCGGCAGGACAAGAGAAACGGAGGTTTTTTTATCATGCTGGCGTTTGAAACCATATACCTTCTCTCAGAGGAGCTGGGCGGGGAAAGCTGCCTGCCCGACTTTACCGCGCCGGATCGCGTGCCGTTTTTCCAGTGCGATTTATCGGTGCCCGAGCGGCTCTCAAGGCACTTTGGCCAGGGCTTTCGCGCGGGCATGCTGCCCTATCGGGCGCAGGAGAGCTATTCGCGCGGGCGCATGCGGCCGAGGGCATACCAGGCGGCGGTGCTTGAAAACGAGTGTCTGCGCGCGGTCTTCCTGCCCGAGCTGGGCGGGCGGCTGTGGAGCCTGAAGGACAAGCGGAGCGGGCGCGGCCTGGTCTATGAGAACGACGGCGTGCGCTTTGGCAACCTGGCGGTGTGCGGCGCGTGGTTTGCAGGCGGCGTGGAATGGAATGCAGGCGTTCGAGGACACTCGCCGCTGACCTGCAGACCGCTGTTCGCCGGGCGTGCGGCGGGCGCGGACGGCAGGGAAATGCTGCACATGTACGGCTATGAGGCGATTCGCGGCGCGGCGTACCGGCTGCTCGCCTGCCTGGACGGAGAGAGGCTGGTCGTGCGCGTCTGCGTGCACAACCCGAAGGCACGGGAAACGCCGATGTACTGGTGGTCGAATATCGCGCTCGCGCAGAACCCGGATGTGCGCGTGTACGTGCCTGCCCGCAAGGCGATTGCGGCCTCCTACCGGGAGGGCGGGTATCATCTGAGCTATCGGGACGCGACCCCGGACATCCTGAACACCACCCACTCGCAGACCGCCGTGGACTACTTCTTCGACCTGCCCGAGGGACAGAAAAGATGGATGGCGGTATACGACTCGCGCGTGAAGGACGGGCTGATGCACGCATCGAGCGACCGGCTCTTCGGGCGAAAGAGCTTCCTGTGGGGCACAGCCGAGGGCGGCAGGCACTGGAACGAGTGGCTTACCGGCGGAAAAAGCGAGTATTTCGAGGCGCAGGCCGGCCTGGCGGCGACGCAGTTCGAGCATTTTCCAATGCCGGGTCAGTCGGACATCACCTGGACGGAGGTCTATTCGCCGATCGGGCCGCTTGAGGGTGCGGACGAGGCGGAGACGATGCGCGAGTTGGAGCGGCGCGCGCCGGACGCGGCGGCCTGCGATGGCTGGTTTGAAGGCGCGGTCTGCGAGCGGCCGGTGCTCTTCGGTTCGGCGCGGGGGTATATCCATCAGCTGCTGACCGGCACGTCTCCGGATGTGCGGTGCGACTGGCGGCCTGAGCGGATTGCGCCGGAGGAGCGGTATTATATCGACCTGCTGCAGGGAAAGCCCGCGCAGGCGAACGCGCAGACCGCGTTTACCAACGAACCCGGGCTGCTGAAGTACATGCTCGGCAAGGCGCGGGTGGACGAATACGATGAATACCTGGCGGCGGTGTGCCTGTTTTCCGGCGGGCAATACGAGGCGTGCGGCGAACACCTGAAGCGCTCGCTGGCGCTGGGCAGGAACGCGTGCAATCTGGCCGCCGCCGCGCTGTATGCGAGAAACCTGCGCGGCGATTTTGAGGAAGCGCTGGCGCTGGCGGAGGAGGCCTTCGGCCTGGCGCGGGATGATCTGGCGGTCGCGCGCCTGTATGCTGAAACGGCGATTGCCTGCGGCGAATACGCGCGGTTTGCGGAGCGCTTTGAGGAGGCGCCGCTCAGCGCGCAGCGAAACGGCCGGATGCAGATGTACATGGGGCTGTGTCTGGCACGCATGGGGGAGAAGCGGCGCGCCCGCGAGTACGTTCGGGAGGATCTGGTGATACCGGACATGCGCGAGGGTGAGATCTCGATTTCCGACCTGTGGGAAGAGGTCTACGCGGACGAAAAACCGCTGCCGTACGCGCTGAACTTCAGGATGCATGGGGCGGAGAAGTAGGCGAGCGGAGCGAGCCGCAATGGGGAGGGGTACGGGGGAGGGGGCGTGCAGCGCCCTCTCCCCCGTACCCCGAGCCGCGTCAGCGGCTCGGAAGACCTATTCCAGAATTTCGATGGAACCGGCCTCAAGAAAGCCGTCGGGCTGCGTCCCCAGACTGGCCCAGCGCACTGCGGGCAGAAGCGTCTGCGGGTGGCACAGCGCGAACTGGAATCGGTAATGCCCCTGCGGCAGGCTGTCTGGCAGCTGAAGTGCGCAGGTGAACACGCTGTCGCCCGGCAGCCAGCCGCAGGCCGACGCGTTGCTGACCAGGCTCACGCAGTGGCGCGCGCCCTGCAGCTTGCACACCAGCGGATAGACGCGATACAGCGGCGCGACGCCCGAGTTTTCGATCCACAGCCCCAGATGAAGCGTGTCGCCGGGGCGCGCCTGAGCGGGATAGTCCACAAAGCGCGGGGAAAGGCGATAGCCCATGCGGCAGCACCACAGCCGGACGGTCTCCGTCCATTCGGCGGGGACGCGGCCCGACTTGGCGTTGAAGCAGCTGATGTGCCACTTGAGCGACTGCTCGATGATGTAGTCGAGATCCCAGCCCATTTCCTGCCAGTGCACCATCGTCCAGCCGCTTTCGAAGGCAACCGGCGCGCGCTTCCACAGCTCGTTCATCTGCGCGATGGCACGTGGGTAGAACTGGATCATGTGGTGGTTCATGTCGCCCAGGCAGTCGCACCGGAAGCCGACCGGCCGCTGCCTGTTGGCCGCGAGGTTGAGCTGCGGACAATTGATCTGCCCCAGCAGGATGGTTTTGGGAAAGGCGCGCAGGTAGGCGTCCAGCACCGTCTGAATGTCCTCCGGCGGGAAGGTCTCGATCCGGTGTCCCTCTCCCCAGGCGCCGCACAGCGCAATGTCGACCGCCTCCAGCCGTTCGTCGCCGTCAAAGCGGTCGCCGAGCGCCTCAACGGCTCGCGCAAAGGCGCGGAAGAATTCCGGATGGTTCGGCGAATCCTTGACGCGCGCGGTCGCCGGGCGTTCCGGGGTGGGGATGTGCGCCTTGAGCCAGTCTGGCACGTCCTGATTGGGACGGGTGGTGTGGGGCATCAGGCGCAGCATGACGGTCTGCCCCTGCCTGCTCGCCTCGGCGAGCAGACCCTCGATGAGGTCGAAGCGGTATTCGCCCTCGTCCGGCTCAAAGTCCTTCCAGCACACGCGGAAATAGGCGATCAGCGGGTCAGGGTGGGGAAAAGGCTCCCAGGGCGTGCGCAGGATACCGGCGCGGTCGGGCAGAAATTCCTTTTCCCAGCCCTCGACCGAGTCGGGGATCAGCCGGTCGCCGCGAAAGCGCTGAAAGGACTGAAAACCGATGTGCGGGTTGGGCAGCGAGACGTCCCGCCCCAGCGGAAGGTAATGCACGGTACGGTCAGGTGTGCGAAGCATGGCAAATCCTCCTGCGGTCAGACGCGGTCGAGAGTATTCCAGCTCAGCGGCAGAGGCAGCCAGGCCTGCAGCAGCGCGGCGGTGTGGGATGTGCCCAGGTCGCAGGTGGAGACGGCCGGCAGCGGCCCGAAGAACAGGCGGCTGGCCTGCGCGTGGGTGAAGGAGAAGTCGGCTGAATCGCCGGTTCGCTCGCAGTGCGCGCCGTCCGCGTCCACGCAGAGCCGTAGTGTGCCCCAGCCCTTAATTTCCAGCGTAACGGAGCCAGGCAGCAGCGGCGCGATTTCGGCCTTGAGCCGCAGCAGGGCGTTCACGACGCGATCCCAGTGCAGGATGCAGAAGTGAGAGGGACTGGAGATGCTCCAGCCTTCGCACAGCGGCTCGAGCAGGCGGGAAAGCTCGGTCTGCCAGGGCTCGACGGTGAAGCTCAGGCGCTGCAGAGCGTTTTGGCTCAGCCAGGCGCACAGCAGCTCGACCTCGAGTTCGGCGGACAGGGCGTGGAACTCGGAGACGCCACTTTTGTCTGCGCCGGCGGTCAGATAGCCCACGCGCCCACCGTCCCTCAGGGCGAGGAAGGGCTGATTGCGCCAGGCGGTCAGGGAATCATAGAAGCCGGCGCAGTGCAGGCGATCCACCCAGACCCTGCCCGTTTCGTGCAGCGATTTGGCCCAGGCGACGGATTCGGTATCCTCGGAGCGCAGCGGCTCGAAGCGGATGCCGCTGGAGAACGTTCCTTTGTAATAGCGCTCCAGGTTATGCGCGGTGAGCGAAAAGTGGTACTGCATGCCGGTTGGTTCGAAGCCAAAGCGGGCGTAGCGCTGGCGCAGGCCGCCCAGGCGGATTGCGTCCACGCCGACGTCGCGCAGCTCCTGCATGGCGGTCTGAACCAGCCGGTTCATGTAGCCCTTGCCGCCCGCGTGCGGGTGAGTGGCGACGTTGCCCATGGTGGAGAAGACCAGCCTTTCGCCGGCGATGGTGACCGGCAGCGGATAGGTGCCCACCAGCGCGCGGATGCGGCCGTCCTCGCGGATGGCAAAGTGACGGGTCATGCTTTCCCCGTCGTTTTCCCACATCTTGGGCAGCATTTGGGAAAAGTCATGCGGCACGCGCGCCATGCTGAAGACCATGTTGAGGAAGTCCAGCGCCTCCGGGGCGTCGCAGGGGCGAAGTCGTTCGACAGCAGCAGACATAGAGGTATCCTCCTTTGAACGCAAGTTTTTTAAAATTATAGCATCGATATGATGAAAAGGCAATGGACAGAATCCGTAAACGCGCCCAAAAACGCGAAAATCGCGCTTTTATCCCGTAAATAAGAACTGTCCGTTGCGATTTTGCGCAGAATGTGCGATACTGTGACTGTCAATAAAACGGGTCGAGGAGGAATGAGGTTGTGACCGAGATGAGTAAGGCGCGCAGGAGGAGGCTGTGGCGGCGCGTAAAGCGGAAGCGCGTGCTGTACCTGATGCTGCTGCCCGGCATGCTTCTGCTGCTGATCTTTCATTATATTCCGATGTGGGGTGTGCTGATCGCCTTCAAGGACTACCGGGTGCTCAAGGGGATATTGGCGAGCGACTGGGTGGGGCTGAAGCACTTCCGCGCGTTTTTCGGCGGGCGCATGTTCTCCTCGGTGGTGCTCAACACGCTGATTCTCAACTGCTATTCGCTGATATTTGCCTTTCCGCTGCCGCTCGTGTTTGCGCTGATGCTCAACGAGGTGCGCGTCGACTGGTTCAAGAAGGGCGTGCAGACGATCACCTATATGCCGCACTTTATCTCCACGGTGGTCATCGTGGGCATGATGAAGGAGCTGCTCTCGCCCACGAACGGCATTGTCAATCAGATTCTGATGCGCATGGGGCACGAACCGATCTACTTTTTCGGCAAGGCGGGGTATTTCCGCTCGCTGTACATCATCTCGGGCGCCTGGGCGGGCACCGGCTGGGGCTCGATCGTCTATCTGGCGGCGATTACCGCGGTGGACGTCTCACTGTACGAGGCGGCGACGATCGACGGCGCGTCCAGGCTGCAGAAGATCTGGCACGTGACGCTGCCCTGCATCCGCTCCACGTTCATGGTGATGCTGATTCTGCGGCTGGGTCAGATGCTGGGCTCCGATTCAGAGAAGGTGCTGCTGATGCAGACCTCGGGCAACCGGAGCGTCTCCGAACTGCTGTCCACCTACATCTATAACCGGGGCGTGCTGAACAGCGAGTACAGCTACTCCACGGCAGTGGGGCTGTTCAATTCGGCGGTCAGCTTTCTGCTGATCCTGGTCGCGAACACGCTCAGCCGCAGGCTGACCGAAGAATCGCTGTGGTGAGGAGGGGAAGGCATGAAGCGAAGCATCAAGATGGCGGTCAGCGAAAAGGTTCTGATGGCCGTCATATACCTGGTGATGATCCTGTTCTGCCTGTGCGTGATCGGGCCGTTTATGAACATCATCGCGGTGTCCTTCAGCGGGCGCAACGCGGTGACGAGCGGGCGCGTGTCGCTGTGGCCGGTGGATTTCAACGTCGAGGCCTATAAAAAGGTGCTTACGACGCAGTATTTCGGGCGGGCGTACCTCAATACGGTGCTGATCGTGCTGGCAGGCACGCCGCTGTCGCTGGCAGTGACGGTGCTGATGGCCTATCCGCTCTCCCGGAGCGATTTACCGGGAAAGCGCGCGCTCACGTTCATCCTGACGCTGACCATGTGGTTCAGCGGCGGCATGATCCCCAGCTTCATACTGGTCAACAAGCTGGGGCTGTACGACAGCTACTGGGCGCTGATTCTGCCCGGCCTGGTGAGCGCCTATAACATCATTATCGTGCGGAACTTCTTCGCGCAGACGCCGGCCTCCCTGGAGGAGAGCGCCAAACTGGACGGCGCGGGGGAGATGACGGTGCTGGTGCGCATTTTCCTGCCGCTGTCGCTGCCTGTGCTGGCGACGATCACGCTGTGGCTGGTGGTCGGGTACTGGAACACCTATCTGAGCGCGCTGTTGTACCTGTCCACCCGCGCCAAGTACACGCTGCAGCTGGTGCTGCGCGAGATCGTCATTGCCGACTCTCTGGATCAGTATCTGGGCATTGACCCGGTGGACAACGCTACACGAACCGTGACCGAGTCGATCAAGTACGCCAACATCCTGCTGACCATACTGCCCATTATGTGCGTATACCCGTTTCTGCAGCGCTTCTTCATGAAGGGTGTGCTGCTGGGCGCGGTCAAGGGATAGCATATCGGGGCGCACGGCCCTTGATATAAAAAAGAAGGAGGTATGACCCCATGAAACGAACCCTGGCACTCATTCTCGCCGCGCTGCTCGCGCTGACCACGGTCGCCCTGGCGCAGGACGACGCGAGCGCCCCCTTTGAGGAGACCTTCACGTTTTCGCTGATCGAGCCGCTCTCCCAGCAGGAGGAGGGCAACATGATCGACCGCGCGATCGAGGAGGCGCTCAACGTGAAGATCGAGCGCACCCTGGTGCCCAATTCCGGCTATGAAGACAAGCTCAACGTGCTGCTGGCCTCCGCGAAGCTGCCCGACCTGGTGCAGATGCGCGGCAATGTAGACAACGCCTGGATTACCCAGGAGGCCATCCTGCCCCTGAACGACCTGCTGGACAAGTACGGCCAGGACTACCTCAAGGCCTGGGAGGGCGTGGAGCCCTACCTGTACGACGACGGCAAGACCATCTACTCGATGAAGCGCCGCGACGCCTTCACCTTTGGCTACTCCAACTGCATCCGTCAGGACTGGCTGGACAAGCTGGGCCTTGAAATGCCCACCACGCTGGACGAGTACATTGAGGTACTGCGCGCCTTCAAGACCAAAGACCCCAACGGCAACGGCCTGGCCGACGAAATCCCCTACGTGGCCGGCACCGGCGCGCTGCGCACCTTCGCGGAGGCCTACGGCCTGCTGGGCAACATGTACCTGCAGGACGGCAAGGTGGTCACGCAGTATGACTCCGAGCACTTCTTCCCCTATGTGCAGAAGATGGCCGAGCTGTACGCAGAGGGCCTGATCGACATGGAGTTCTCCGCCCGCACCGACGAGGTTCGCGCCGAGCTCATGGCGGCGGATCAGGGCGGCTCCTCCTTCGCCAACGGCAACGCCATGACCGAGATCACCCAGGCCCTGCGCGCCAACGGCAAGACCGACGCGCTGCTGAGCGTGCTGCTGCCCATCGAGGGCCCCGGCGGCCGTCACATCGGCGGACGCAATCCGGGCGGCAAGGCGCTGTGCATCACCATCAGCGCGAAGGAGCCTGAAAAGCTCATGCACTACATGAACTTCTACTGGACTGAGAAGGGCATCGAGCTGACCAACTTCGGCATCGAGGGCGTGACCTTCACCCGCAATGAGGACGGCTCCCGCACCCTGCTGCCCGGCTACAACACCTTCGCCGAGGCACGCAAGGTCGGCATCTCCAAGGACTCCTCCACCATGTACTGGCATCCCGATTCCTTCATCCAGCTGCTCTTCGAGGGTGCGACCCTGGACACCATGGACGACGTGGTCGAGCAGTCCTACCTGGCCTACACCACCAACTCGCCCTACGCCTACATCGCGCTGCCCGGCGCGGTGACCAACACCCCCACCAACACCGAGAAGAGCGCGGACATCTGGACGCCTCTGGCCGACATGACCAACAACGTCATCATGGGCCTGAACACCGAGGATGAGCTGCGCAGCCTGATCGCCGAGCTGCACGAGTACGGCATCGATCAGATTCTGCAGGAGGCCAACGACAACTACGCGCTGCTGATGAACTGATGCGGCGCGCGCTCCGGGGGCGGGCGACTGCCCCTCGAAGCGGCCCTGAAAAAGAGGAGTTTCGGCAGACACTGTCGAAACTCCTTAGTGCACAGTAAAGGAAGGCGGGATCGAACATGACCGGAGCACAGAATATGCGGACAAGGCGCGGCAAATGGGGGAGGCACGCCTATTTTCGGCGGCTGCTGAAGCTGATGCTTGCGCTGGTGCTGGGCGCGATTCTCTGCTCGGTCATGCTGACGACCGGCCTGCTCAACGCCTACGTGATGGGCGAGCTGAGGCAGCAGGACGAGCGGCTGGCGCGCGGGGCGATCGATACGCTGGACGCGCGCGTGGAGAAAATCAACGCGAGCCTGTTCACGCTCTCGCTCTCTGCGGCGGTGACGGACATCACGGGCGGCACGCACGCCATGGGGCGGCTGGCCAAGGACTATGAGGAATTCGCCACGCTCAGCCAGGTGGTCATGAACGCCAGCGAGTATGTGCAGGAGGTGTTTCTGTACGTGCCCGGCAGCGGGCGAATCGTCCAGAGCTCCAGCGTGGACGCGGAGATCTACGTCGCCAACCACGTCACAGGCTGCCGGGGCGAGGCAGTATACGACTTTCTGGCCCGGCTGACCGGCTGCACCGCCAGGCGGTATCTGCGCTATCAGCCGCCGGTCGAGGGGCGCGAGGAGCTGCTATTGCAGATGATCCCGGTGCCGCTGGGCGCGCCGTACAGGGGCTATCTGGTCGCGGTGCTGAAGCCCGCGCTCTTCGACAGCGGCGAGGCGGAAAGCGGCAGCAGCCTGTTCGTGCTGCAAAACGAGGAGGTCGTGGCCTGTACGGACGGCGCGCAGGGGCAGGAAAACCTGGCGCGCGAGACACTCAGCCAGGGCGGCGGCTGGGCTGTGCGCGGTGCGCAGTGCTCACTGAGCGTCGTTTCGCCCGACAGCGGACTGACCTACGTGTATTTAAGCGGCGGCGCCAGCCTGCTGCGTACGACCCGGAGACTGACCTGGGTGGCGCTTGCGCTGTGCGGCGCGCTCGGCGCGCTGTCCACCGTGCTGGCGCTGAGCCTGAGCAGGCGGCTGTATCAGCCGGTCGGCGTGCTGATCAACGCGCTCATCGCGCGCGGACGGCTCAGCGAACGCGCCACGAACAGCGAACTGATCGGCATGGGACAGGTGCTCGACGAGGTGCTGGTGGACAACTCCAAAATGCGCCGCATGCTGGAGGAGATGGGCCCGGCCATCGACGAGGCGGCCTTCCGCAATGTGGTCTATCACGCCGGGGTGGGGGAGGGCGTAAAGTGGCTCGCGCCGCTGACAGGAGAGAAGCTGTGCGTGGTGCGCGTGCGCGCGGGACGCTGCGCGCCGATGGATATGGAGGCGCTGACGCTGAGCCTGTGCGGCGAGCTCAGGGCGCTGCTGGGGGCGCGGATCACGGTGCGCGCCGTGCGCGACGAGGGGAGCGTCTGCCTGATATGCAGCCATTCGCTGGACGATTCGCACTTCAGGCGCTGGTTTGCCGGGCAGATGGCGGATTTCGAGGCGAGTACGCTCGAAAAGCGCGGGCTGCCGATGTGCTATTATGTCAGCGAGAACGCTTCGCTGCCAGCGGGCGGGGAGGCGCGGGTTGAGCTGCTGTGCAGGCTGCACGGCCAGTGCCGCTCGCTGCTTGAGCGCGGCTGGCTGACGGGCATGCGCTCCGGCGGGCTGTGGCAGGAGGACTGCGGCGTGCAGCCCGACCGGTCGCTGCTGTTGATGAACCTTGCGACCGGGCAGGAAATCATGCGCTCGCTTCGCGCAGGCGACGACTCGGCCTGGCAGCAGGCCCAAATGCTGATCGACCTCAACGCCGGCGACGGTGCGGGCTCCTATGCGGGCATGCGCAAGCTGCTGGGCAGTCTGCTCGAGCTGGTCTATCGGGTGGATGTGGAGACGCTGCGCAGCGCGGGCGTGGAGGAGTATTCCCGGACGCTTGAGCGGCTGCTGGATACCGATACGCTGCCCGAAAGCGTCGAACAGCTCCGGCAGATCTACGAAAGCGTGTGCTCCTGCCGCGCGGACGCGGCGCGTTCCTGCTCGCTGCGCGGCGAGGACATCGAGCGCTATGTCGAGGCGCATTGGCGCGAAAACATCGGCCTGCACGAGGCGGCAAGCGCCTTCGGCCTGTCGGACGGGTACTTCTCCGCGCTGTGCAGGCAGCAGCTGGGCGAAAGCATTGTCGAGCGGATCAACCGCAGGCGCATTCGAGAGGCCTGCGAGCTGCTGGAAAAGGGTATGTCGATCACGGAGATCAGCGCGGCGGTCGGATATGCCAGCTACAAGACCTTCGCCAGGTATTTCAAGAAGTACACTGCGCAGACGCCCAGCGGCTACAAGGAAAGCGGGGAAGAAGGAGAGCAGGACGGCGAGGCGCGCAGGCTGAATAGCTAAACGAGAATATTGTATATATAAATAATATGCGTTTTTTGAAATGAGAAGACGAACGATGCGAGTTGCCTCAAAATACTTGACAGATCGGGCGGGTGCGCGCTATAATCTGAAACCATAAAAGCGCTTAAAAAAGTAGCGGGCGCTTTTATCATACGACACGGGCCGAATGATTATCCGGCCACGAAAAGAAAGGGGAATGAACCATGAAAAAATTCCTTGTCATGCTGCTTGCCCTGGGACTGCTGCTGTCCTCCACGAGCGCGCTGGCCTGTACGGGCCTGTACGTCGGCAAACAGGTCAGTGAGGATGGCGCGACCATCATTGCGCGCACCGTCGACACGCATCCCTGTCTGACCCCCACGCTGGAGGTCGTCGTGCCCCGCGTGGAGAACACCCCCGGCCGCAAGCTGACCGGCGGGTACACCGGCTTCTCCTATGACCTGCCCGACACGACCTACAAGTACACCTCTACCCCCTTTGCGGCCTGCGCGGGCGGCGACTATGCCTCTGCAGCCACGAATGAGATGGGCGTGGCGGTGACGGCTACGGTGACGGCCTATGTCCAGGACGCCTGGAACGAGGCCGACCCGATGAACTGGGACACCGGCCTGACCGAGGCGGTCGTGACCGACCTGATCGCCTCCTGCGCCGCGACGGCCCGCGAAGGCGTCGAGGTGGTGGCCAGGGCGATCGAGCAGAACGGCAACTGCGAGCAGAACATCATCATGATCGCCGACCAGAACGAGGCCTGGTACATGGAGACCTATACCGGACGCCAGTGGTGCGCGGTGAAGATGCCTGAGGACGCGGTCGCGGTCTTCGGCAACGAGTTCATGATCCAGACCATCGATCCCGAGAGCGACGACGTGATGTACTCCGAGGGACTGTTCACCGCGGCCGAGGAGGCCGGGCTGGCGGTCTATGAGGAGGACGGCAAGACGATGAACATCTTCAACACCTATTCCGGAACCGGCCGCCTGGCCAACTACGCCAACCGCCGCACCTGGATAGGTCACAAGCTGCTCGCGCCCTCGACGGCTGGCGAGTACGACACCTACACCAACTATCCGCTGTTCTACGCGCCCGACGAGAAGGTGGGCCTGGAGGACGTGTTTGAGGTCTTCCGCAACCGCTTTGAGGGCACCCAGTGGTCGCCCGACGAGACCGGCCGCGTCGACCAGCGCGTTATCGGCACCGAGACTCAGGCCATGAGCCACGCGATCGAGGTCTTCAGCGACGTGCCCGCGGAAATCGCCTGCGTCAGCTGGCAGTCCATGGCCAACGCCGAGCACTCGATCTACCTGCCCGTGTCCTCGCTGGTCACCGCGACCGCCGACGCCTATGCCTACGATCCGGAGCAGGACGAAATCACCTACAACACCGACATGGCCTCCGTGTGCTTCCAGCGCCTGTGCAGCCTGGCCGAGCAGGATCGCGTCAACTACGGCGCGGGCGTGCGCGAGTACTGGCACGAGAAGGAGCTGAGCCTGATCGAGTCCTACCCGGCGATCTATGAGCAGCTGAAGGAAAAGTACGCCGCCGATCCTGCGGAAGCGGCCCAGTTCATCACCGACTGGACGGTCGCGCTGCAGGAGGAGACGCTTGAGGAGTGCAACACCATGTTCGATGAGCTCATGCTCTACATGATGAACAACACCGACACCCTCAAGACCAGCTTCAGCTACGGCCGCCTGACCATGGGCGACACGGTCAACCAGAAGCCGTTCGTGCCCTCGCTGTCCGCGGAGAAGTAAACTGAATACAAAGATGCGCCCGGGAAATCCGATGTGGTTTTCCGGGCGCGCTTTTCTGTATGTGGGGCGACTGCATGGCGGGCGCAGCCGAACTGCACAGGCGGTGTGACAGCCTGATCGATCCCGTTCATTTCTCCTGGATTTTCTGACGCGAAAAGCGCCTGAAAACAGACGCTCCGAAAGCCGCGCGGGCCTTCGGAGCGTTTTCGCGTTTACTTCACGAGGGAGGAGTAGGTGGAATCATAGTACGGGTTGTTCGGGTTGTCGTCGGTGGGGTCCCAGATGAAGGCGCCAGTCTGGCGGCTGGCGGGGGCATACACCGCGCCGTATTCGTTTGCGTCGCGCACGCCCTGCATGACCAGCACGCAGGTGTCGGAGGGCACGTTTTCGTAGATCCACTTCGCGTCGGCGGCCAGCAGGCGGATGCATCCGCCCGAGTCGCGTCGGCCCAGCTTCTGGTACCAGCTGTTCTTCACGCGGTTTCCGGCGGCGCCGATCGTGGGCACGCCGTGGAACATGTACGGCCCGGAGATGCGGGTGGCGTACTGCATGTAGATGCTGTCGTGACCGGCTGAGCACCACTGGATGCGGCCGCCGCTCATGCGGTACAGGCCGTTGTGGAAGTTGGTGCCGGACGCGCCGCTGGAACAGATCATGCGGCGAATCAGCTTGGTATAGGAGCCGTCGCCGCGCTCGTACACGCGCACGACCTGATTGGCCTTGTCCACCTCGATGTAGTAGGGCATTTCGGCGTAGCTGCCGCACACCACCCAGAACTCGCGCGACACGTTTTTGTCGGCCTGGGAACGGACGGTGATGATTGCCCGGCCCTCGCCCACGCAGGTCACGCGGCCGCTCGCGTCCACGCGGGCCACGCGGCCGTTCGAGGAGGAGAAGGTCACGCCCTGCGCCGCGTCGGCGGGGTAGACGGAGGCGCTGACCGTGCGGGTAGAGCCGGCGGCGGCGCTGTCCAGGAACAGGATGTTGGGCAGGCTGCCTCCGTCCAGGGTGAGGCTGACCGCCTGCGGGCGCGGATAGACAGTGACGGTGTGCGCGCCGGAGACGCCGCTTCCGTCGGTCGCCGCGGCGCGGATGGTGACGCGGGTGATGGCGGGCACGTCCAGGCCGGTGACCACGCCAGAGGCGCTCACCCGGGCGGCGCTTTCGTTGTCGCACGACCAGACGACCTTTTTCGAAACGCCGTCGGGCTGAACGGAGGCGGACAGGCGGATGCTCTTGCCGCTGGACACGCCGTCCGGGCCGGAGACCGTGATCTTTTTGGTCAGGGTGGAGACGGTGACGCGGCAGGTGGCGCGCACCTTTTTGTCGGCGGAGAGGGCGGTCAGCGTGACCGTGCCCTTGCGCCGGGCGATCACCAGGCCGTCCGACACGGTGGCGACGTTTTTGTTGGAGGAGGTCCAGGTGATGGTCTGCGCGGCCTGTTCGGGCAGCACGCGGGCGGAAAGCAGCAGCCTGCCTTCCCCGGCCAGGTCGAGCGCGAAGGTTTGTCCGTTCGCCGCCTGATCGCCCGCCGTCAGCTCGACCGACTGGGGCGCGGGGCAGACGAGGACGGTTGCGATGCCAGTCACGCCGCTTCCGTCCTTCGCGGCGGCGATAATCGTCACCTCGCGGCGCTCGGGCACCGAATGGGCGCGCAGGGCGCCGTAGGCGTTCACACTCAGCGCGGCGGGATCGGAGCTCGTCCAGGTCACGCCGCGGTTCGAGGCGGCCTTGGGCAGTACGCCTGCCGTGACCTTGCCCGACTGGCCCGCGGTCAGCTCACTCGGCGCGGATACGTCGATGCGGTTGACCAGCGTGGCAAGGTTCAGCCTGCAGGTCGCCTTCACGCGCCTGTCGGCCGTGCTCGCCGCGGTCAGCGTGACGGTTCCGTTTTTAAGCCCGGTCACCAGGCCGTTTTCCACGGCGGCGCGCGCCTTTGACGAGCTCGTCCAGGTCACGGTCTGCACCGCGTCTGCCGGCTCGACGACCGCGCGCAGGGAGAGCGTGGGGCTGCCCGCGCCCAGATCGAGCGCCAGCGTCTGCCCGTTGACCGGCTGATCGTTCAGATAGAGCGTAATGCTGCGCGCGGCGGGGCGCACGGTGACCTCGAACTGCGCCGACGCGCCCAGGCCGTCCTTCGCCTGCGCGGTGATGATCGCCGTGGCGGTCTTTTCGACCGGCTGCGCCTTGACCGTGCCGTATCGGTTGACGGCGGCGACGCTCGGGTCGGAGGACGACCAGACCAGGCCCCGGTCGCTCGCGTTCCTGGGCAGCACATTGGCGGTCAGGCGCGCGCTCTGGCCCGCGCCCAGCTCGTGCTCGCCGGAAAGTTCAATACTCTGCACCCCGCGCACGAACCGCAGACGCAGGCTCGCCCGCTCGCCCGAGGCGGACGCGGCGGTCAGGGTCACGTTTCCCAGGCTGTGCGCCGTGCACAGGCCGCTTTCGTCCACCTGAAGGCGGCTTTTCCAGGAGCTCTTCCAGGCGACCGGCTCGCTGGCGGTCATCTGAAAGCTGGGGCGCGCCGCCATGTCCACGACGCACGCGCCCGAGACCGCCTCGCCGTCCAGGTACAGCGTCAGTCCGTCCGCCTGCGCGGCCAGCGGAAACAGCAGGCACAAAAGCGCCAGAAGCGGCAGGAGAAGTTTCTTCATCACTTGCATACCATCCTTTTCCATCCAATTAGATATATCATAGCACGGCGGACGCGCCCTGTCAAACGCGGAGGCGGGGAAAATGTCGCTTCAGCAAATTCTAAGAAACAAATGAGGCGATTGTAAGGCTTTTCCAAGGCAGCGCGCGCCGGGGCATGGTATGCTATTGCCTGCACAAAAACGCAAGGAGGGCACTGCGATGCCTATATTGGAAGTCAAAAACCTTCAGAAAATCTATTCGACCCGGCTGGGCGGCAATCAGGTGACGGCGCTGCGGGATGTGAGCTTCACCGTGGAAAAGGGCGAGTTCGTGGCGGTGATGGGCGAGTCGGGCTCCGGCAAGACCACGCTGCTCAACATCCTCTCGGCGCTGGACCGGCCGACCTCGGGCGAGGTGATCCTGAGCGGCACGCCGCTGTCGAGCGTGAAGGAGAAGCAGATCGCGCAGTTCCGGCGGGACAACCTGGGCTTCGTGTTCCAGGACTTTAATCTCTTGGACATGTTCACCCTGCGGGACAACATTTACCTGCCGCTGGTGCTGGCCGGCAAGTCGCCCGGGGAGATGCGCAGGCGCATCGAGCCCCTGGCCAGGCGGCTTGAGATCGGCGAGCTGCTGAACAAGTTTCCCTATGAGGTCTCGGGCGGGCAGAAGCAGCGCGCGGCGGTCGCGCGGGCGCTGATCACCGAGCCGCAGCTGCTGCTGGCGGACGAGCCGACCGGCGCGCTGGACTCGAGGGCGAGCGGCGAGCTGCTGAGCCTGTTCGGCTCCCTTCAGGAGGCGGGCCAGACGCTCATCATGGTCACGCACTCGATTGCGGCGGCCAGTCACGCCTCGCGCGTGCTGTTCATACGCGACGGGCGGATTGGGCAGGAGATCCTCAGGCAGGGAATGAGCGGCGACGAGATGCGCCAGGCGATTTCCGAGTGCCTGCTGCAGGCGGGCGGTGAAGCGCGATGAAGAGCTCGCTGTATGTCAAAATGGCGGCGCGCAGTCTGCGCAGCAACCGCCGGTTTTACCTGCCCTACCTGCTCTCCTGCGTGCTGTGCAGCTCGATGCTGTACGTGCTGCTGTCGCTGACGATCGACCCGGCGCTTGAGGCGCTCAAGGGCGGCGCCTCGGTACGCGCGACGCTGATCTTCGGGTGCGTCGTGATGGCGATATTCGCCTCGGCGCTGCTGTTCTACACGAGCGGCCTGGTGACCAAGAGCCGCAAGCGGGAGTTCGGCCTGTACAACGTGCTGGGCATGGAAAAGCGCCACATCGGCCGCATGCTGCTGTGCGAGAGCGCGTTCACGTTCCTGATCGCGCTGTGTGCGGGCGTGGGGCTGGGCGTGCTGTTTTCCTGGAGCATGCTGCATCTGCTCACGGCGATACTGGGCCAGTCGCTCTCCTTCAGGCTAAGCGTGCAGCTCCCGGCGCTTGTTCTCACCGCGCTGTGGACGGCGGCGGCGCACGGACTGATTCTGCTGAATAACCTGCGCGTGATTCGCCTGGCCCAGCCGATCGAGCTGCTGCGCGGCACGAACGAGGGCGAGCGCGAGCCGAAGGCCAGGTACCTGACCGCCCTGCTGGGGCTTGTGTGCCTTATCGCGGGCTACGCGCTGTCGGTGACGATCACCTCGCCGGTCAAGGCGCTGGTCTACTTCTTCGTGGCGGTGCTGCTGGTGATCGCGGGCACGTACCTGCTGTTCATCGCGCTGAGCATTCTGGTGCTCAGGTTTTTGCGGGCGAAAAAGAAGTTCTATTACCGCACCGACCATTTTGTAACCATATCGGGCATGCTGCACCGCATGAAGCGCAACGCGGCCGGCCTGGCCAGCATCTGCATACTGTCCACGATGGTGCTGGTGACGATCTCCACCACGCTGAGCCTGTACGTCAACAGCCGCGAGGTGCTGGATCTGCAGTTCCCGCGCGACGTGCAGCTGACCGGCTATAGCCGTGAGGAGCATGCGGACGCCGACGCGGCGCAGCAGGCGGCGTATGCCGAGGCGGAGAGGCAGGGCCTTACGATCAGCCGCTTCGCCCGCTTTACCGATACGCAGACCTGGCTGGCGCTGCGCGGCGGCGTGATCTGCGAATACGACCAGGGCGATCCCTGCTATGTCTGGGCGACCGACCAGGCGGGCTACGAGAGCCTGAGCGGCGAGCCGGTCTCCCTCGAGGCGGGGCAGGCGCTTTACTACCGCGCGGGCGGCACGCTGGCCGAGGAGCAGACGCTTTCGGACGGCAGGACCTACCGCATGACGCGTCTGAGCTCCTTCCCCTATGCCAGCGGCATGGAAACCAGCGGCGAGGCCTGCGTGTACCTGGTGCTGCCCGACGGCGCGCTGGACGGCTTTGAGTATACCGACGAGACGATCTGGTTCGACCTGACCGGAAGCGAGGCGCAGAAGATCGCCTACGCGCAGGCGCTGGACGAGCTGACCGCCACGCGGCGTACCGACGCGGACGGCGGCGCGTACACGTCCTCGCACCTGGTCAGCCGCCAGAAAAACAGCCCGGAAATTCTCAGCTTTTTCGGCGCGTTCTTCTTCCTGGGCCTGTTCCTGGGCACGATGTTCTTGCTGGCCACCGCGCTGATTATCTACTACAAGCAGGTCTCCGAGGGCTTCGACGACCAGCGCGCCTTCTCGATGCTGCGCAAGGTGGGCATGACCGACGCGGAGGTGCGCGCCACCATCCATACCCAGGTCATGCTGGTCTTCTTCCTGCCCCTGGGCGCGGCCGCGTGCCATACCGCCTTCGCCTTCCCGATGATCAAGGGCATACTGACCCTGTTCGGCATGACCAGCGTGACCAAAATGCTCCTGTGCCAGGCCGGTACGCTCGCCGCCTTCGCCCTCGTCTACTGGGCAGTCTACACACTCACCGCCCGCGCCTACTATTCCATCGTCCACGCGGGGTGATGGAAACGAGGGGAACGTTGGGGAGGCTGACTTTCTGAGAAAGTCACCTCCCCAAACCCCTCCCGGAAAGCACTATGATCCACATAATAAAGTGCGCGAGAGATATGCGATTCCCCCGAATGCGGCGTGGGCAGGCTGAGCCTGGACGCACTTGCTGCCGCGCATCCTGTCGACGAATTTGGGAAGCATAAACTGGACTTCCCGAATTCTGCGCCTGCGACGCTGCCAGGGCTCGCCCGAAAGGGAAGCTGTCGCCGGGGTCGGCCGAGGGGTTCGGCACGGCTGACTAAGACTAATAGGAAGAAACGCCCGCTCATTGAACCGATCGCGTCATTTTGCCGTCTAAATGAATAGAAAAATGTGGTAATGCAGCGCCTGTGCGCGCGGACTGGGAGTTGAAAAACATGTCTGAGTACATTGAAGTCATTCGAATGGCGGTCAGCTATTTTCCGCTGATCGCGCTGGTGATGAGCGTGCCGTTCATGCTGTTGGAGTATCATCGCTTCGGCGCGCTTTCTTTTTTCAAGGGCGTGGTGGTGTACTCGTTCGTGCTGTACATGACCTGTGCCTACTGCCTGATCATCCTGCCGCTGCCCGATGTGGAGGCGGTCGCAAAGTATACCTCGCCCTGGTGCAACTTTATCCCCTTCCGCGCGGTGTACGACTTTTTTCACGACAGTCCGTTCTGCCTGACCCAGCCCTCGACCTGGCTGAAGGCGATCAAACACAAGAGCTTTTACACGGTGGCGTTCAACCTGGTACTGACGCTGCCCTTTGGCATGTACGTGCGCTATTACCTGCGCGCAGGCTGGAAAAAGACGCTGCTGCTGACCTTCCTTTTAAGCCTGTTCTTCGAGCTGACCCAGGTGACCGGCTTGTATTTCATTTACCCTCGGCCGTACCGCCTGTGTGACGTGGACGACCTGATTACCAACTCGCTGGGCGGGCTGCTGGGCTGGGTGTGCGCCGGGCCGTTTCTCAAGGTACTGCCCTCGCGCGAGGCGGTGGAGAGTGACGCGCTGCGCAGGGGACGGCGCGTATCGGGCCTGAGGCGCACGGTGGCGCTGTTTCTGGACATGTTCCTGTTCGGCATGCTGACGCTGCTCCTGTACCTGCCCAGGCTCCTGCCCTTCTGGGCGGTGCTGGCGCTGACGTTTGTGCTGTACTACGTGATTATTTCCCATCTGCTGGGCGGCAGCGCACCCGCCGAGGCCTTTCTCAGGCTGCGCATCGTCGACGCGCGGGATAGAAACAGTCTGTGGCGGCTGATTCTGCGCAGGCTGCTGTTCGTGGCGGTCTACTTCGGCCTGCCCATTCTGGCGGTCGTCGTGAGCGCGCAGGCCGGCCAGGCAATCATCACGCTGGCGGTCGCGGCCGTGATTGGCGCCTTCTACATGGGCGTGGGCATCAAGTACCTGTTTACCAACAAGCCCATGAGCTATGAGCACCTCAGCGGCACCCACATGGTCAGCACGCTGGCAGGCTAGGGTTACGCCGGGGAGGCTGACTTTCTGAGAAAGTCACCTCCCCAGACCTCTCCCGGAAAGCATCGGGCAGTGCCCGGTCGGCAGGGCCGACAGCCGGTTGCTGCCGCCGGGTCGAGCGACGAATTCGGGAAGCATAAATTAGACTTCCCGGATTCTCCGGTTTTCCGGGTTTCCACGGAAAACTCATGTCGGCGCTGTCTCCACCTGTCCGCCCTCTCGATTGCTTCTTGGAGAAAGGAGATTTGCCCATGTGCGCGAAAAAGCAGTACTGCTCGCCGGAGGAGCGATACCGGCACAAGCTGAACATGCTCGAGCCGGGCAGCCGGATGCTGGCGGCCGCGGGCATACTGCTGGGCGTGGGCGCGGCGCTGTACTGGGCAGGCTGGCTGCGCGCGGCGTGGGTCGCGTTCGGCCTGGCGGGGCTGCTGCTTGCCGTGCTGGTGGCGATTGAGCTGCACCAGGATCGGGTGATGAACGAGCTGGCGGCGGAAGAGGCCCGGCGCGAGGTGAGCGGACAAACTTCGGAGGGGGTCTGGGGGAGCGCGAAGCGATAGCGGAGCCGCCCCCAGCGAAAGGCGCGAAATCCCGGAGATACTCCGGGATTTCGCAGTTTTTGGCCCCGCCGCACCGCCTGAACCGCGCGGCAGCGAGCTTCCTTGTCTCATCCGAGTACGCGGCGCGTTTTCCGGGCATACTGAGCAAAAGAAAAGAGCCGGGCGCCCCATGGAGGAGAACCCGGCCAGGCTCAGAGGCCAGAAGGAGGAAACGTAATGCGCTTTCTGTCAAGAAACAGGCGTGCGCTCTTCACGTTCGCACTGGGGGCGGTCTGCTACCCGGCGATCGAGCTAATCTGGCGCGGTCGCACGCACTGGAGCATGGCGCTGACCGGCGGCGCATGCCTGCTGGCCATCGGGCGGATGAACAGACGGCTGCGCGGACGGGTCGGGTGGCCTGGGCGGTGCGCGCTCGGGTCGCTGATTATCACCTCGTTTGAGCTGAGCGTGGGACTGGTCGTGAATCGGTGCCTGAAGTGGAACGTGTGGGATTATTCGCGCGTGCCGGGCAACCTGCTGGGGCAGATCTGTCCGCGCTTCTGTCTGTACTGGTTCCTGCTGAACATTCCCCTGCTGGGCGTGTGCCGGCACCTGGGCTACTGAGGCAGACTCAGCCGGTCGGCCGTGCCGACTGCCAACTGCTGGCGCCGGCCGCGCGTACCCTTCGGCCATAAACTAGAGCCTCAGGGTACTTCGTGGTCGGAAAACTCGAGGCAGCACCCCCACAACCTGCTACCGCCGGGCAGTGCCGACAGAAAACTCCCGGAGAGTCTCCGGGAGTTCGAAGAAATCAGCCGATCCAATTTATGGCGGATGATTTCGTGTGCTATCCGGCGGCAGCAGGTGGAACCGGGCACTGCCCGGCGGCGGCAGCTAGTGGGTGTCGGCCCTGACGACCGGCAGCTAGCGGAACCGGGGAATCCCGGAAAACCGAAGACTTCGGCCGCTTTAATCTATGGCGGCCGATAGTCGTGTGCTATCCGGCGGTAGCAGGTGGAACCGGGCACTGCCCGGCGGCGGCAGCAAGTGGGTGTCGGCCCTGACGGCCGGCAGCTAGCGGAACCGGGGAATCCCGGAAAACCGAAGACTTCGGCCGCTTTAATCTATGGCGGCCGACAGTCGTGTGCTATCCGGCGGCAGCAGGTGGAACCGGGCACTGCCCGGCGGCGGCAGCAAGTGGGTGTCGGCCCTGCTGACCGCTAGCAAGTGGGTGCAGGCACTGCCTGCCCTGTTTCCTTTGCGGAATCGACAGTTTCCGCCTGATGCTCTCCGAATTCGTCGCCAAAGCCCTTAGGGGGCAGTGGACTGGAGCTCTGTCCGGCGGACTCGGCCTCCAGCGTGAAGCAGCTGACCTCGAAGGCGTTGCGGGTAATGTACTCGCCGTTTTCAAGCAGCTTCTGATACTCGCGGGACTGCAGCCGCCCGGTCACGCGCACGCGGTCGCCCACGTGGAAGCGGGAGGCGAACTGCGCGTTTCGGCCCCAGGCGATGCAGGGAATGTAGTCCGACTTGCCAAAAGCGCGATTGACCGCCAGCATCAGGTCGCAAATTTCGCGGCCGAAGGGCGTCGAGCGGTAGACCGGCGGCTTGCACAGCGCCCCACTGAGCTCGACCCGGTTGAGCGTGTCGTTTTCCGCGCCGACAGCGACGTGCTGCGCAAACAGCGTCACCATCAGCCGGCCTGCGCCCTCGACCATCTTGTTGTAGGAGCGCACCTGCCCCTGCATCTGCAGCAGCGTCTCAGGCGGCCATTCCTCGCCCGAGAGCAGCTTGCCCGGAATCGTGACCGGCAGGCGGTCGATCGCGCCGGAGAGCCGCTTCACCAGCAGCGTTCCGGCATAGAAGGGCTCGTTCATGACCTCGTGACTCAGCTCCAGCGGCCCGTCCAGGCGGCCTGCGGCGACCATGCGGTTATTGGGATTCTCCATCGTATCACTCCTCTTTTTCCTTGGACATGCGTTCACTTTTATTCTATGCATGCAAAAGAGGAATATGCCTGAAAGCGAAAAGCACACAGAAAAAACCGCCGCGTCAATCCGCGGCGGAGCGAGGTCGTATGAAAAAGCAAAGCGCGCGATTGGCGCCCGGTTACAGCTTTTTCACGTAAAAGTGATCCATGGTTCCGTGAACGACCGCCTCCGGCCGCTCGATCGGCCGGAAACCCAGCTTCTCATAGAGGTTCATCGCGGTCGAAAGCCGGCTGTGCGTTTCCAGGTATAGCCTCGCACTTCGGCACTTTTGGTGTGTAGCCCGAACGCGTTTTTTGAAATCAATGCAGCGAGGATCTGTTTCGTCAAAGCCGAAAGGCATTTTCTGCGGACGATAGCCCGTGAAAGCGCAGCGGCGGGCGTTGGGTGGGCTTGCCCTTCTTATTACATTTTTCATAGGATAGCCATCTCCTTATTCATAGCTCATATTACAGCTGACAATACGTTCAATGCGCCCCTTCATAGCCTTGGCGTCCAATATCCCGTCGAAAGTCAGTTTGATGGACGCTGCTCTGGGCTTTCGCAAATTGCAGTCCATGTAGATTTTTCCGCCGTCCGCCAATGTCAGACAAACGCGCTGGTGTACGGTTTCGAAGGCAGCGCCGGAATTCTTCGCGGATAATGTACGTCCATTTCACCAAAGTTTTTCTGGTCACGAGACGTGAAGTCCTTCATTGCCTGCTTCAGAGCAGCAGCTATACCGATGTAGTCAACAACCAATCCGCCTTCCTTGTCCTCAAAGACACGGTTCACACGGGCGATAGCCTGCATCAGATTATGACCGACCATAACGCTCTTGTGGAACGCTACGAAAAGGCATCTGCCAAGCATGACAAGCTGGAAGCGGAGATCGCAAGACGCAATAACAAGGCGCGACAACTTGCTTCATTCATCGACCATCTGGAAAAGGCTCCGGCTTCCTTGGAGGAATGGGACAGTCAGGTGTGGTCGCTGCTGCTAGAAAAGGGAACGGTAAACCGGGACGGCAGCGTCGCATTCGAATTCAGAAACGGAAAAGAAATCAAGGTCGAGGCCAAATGAGTCTCGGCCTTTTTCATGCCGCTCCGCACTCTGAAATGCTCCGTTTCAGAGTGCACCCGTTTTTGCACCCCTAGCCGTTTTCATTTCAGAGTGCAAGCGAAAATACCCATTTTGAAACGAAAATGCACCAAATCAGCTTGCACTTTGAAACGCATCCAAAAAAGAAAAAGCCTGAAAATCCCAATAAATAAGGACTTTTCGGGCAAAAAAGAGGACGCAGACATTGTATCAATATCTGCGTCCTTTGTTGGCGGAGAAGGAGGGATTCGAACCCTCGAGACGTTTTTGACGCCTACACGATTTCCAGTCGTGCGCCCTCGACCAAGCTAGGCGACTTCTCCAGGAAAGTGACATGGTCACGTCACCAACGCTGGATATTATATCGCGCCTGGCGTATTTTGTCAAGAGGAAATTTTCGATTTTCGGGAATTTTGTTTTCGAAAGCGGAATGCGGAGCCGCGCTACGGTTTGCGCCGGATGGCGGCCGGGGGAGAGGGCGTGTCCTGGGCGCGGGCGGTGACGACTGAGCGCAGTGCCTGGCCGTCCGACCGGCCCGAAACGCGGCACAGGCGCGCGCTGCCCGCATACAGCCTGCCGATCAGGCTGCCCAGCTCGCCTTCGCCCTCCACGGCGCAGTTTTCCGCCTCGCAGGCGCGAATGGGCCCGGTCAGCGCGCCCGTGAGTGCGCCCGCATAGACGCCCGCATGCTCGCCCAAGCTGCGCACCCGGCTGCTCCGCACGCGGCAGTTTTCCATCCGGCCCGCACAATACCCGGCCAGCGCGCCGGTATAGCGCCTTCCGATCACCAGGCAGTCGCTAAGGGTCAGACCGCGCACAAGCCCCGCCTTGCCGATGCAGCCGAACAGTCCGCTGCAGGGCAGGTAGCCGTCCACCGTCAGGCCGGAGATGACGTGGCCGTTTCCCTCGAACGTGCCCTCGAAGGGGCGAAGCGCGCTGCCGATGGGCAGAAAATATCCCACGTCCGTGAGGTCGCTCTCCAGCGAGACGGTGCGGCCGAACAGCGAATCACCGAGCGAGACCTGCCTGGAAAGCGCGCGAAGCTCGTCCGCGCTGGTAATCACAATCCGCTGCGCAAACTCGGGAGGGACGGCCTGTCCCCCCGGCAAAAGGAGTACGCCCACCAACAGGATCAACGCCCACAAAGCCCGCATCTCATCCACCTCCGCGCGAATGATATCAGTGTATGACCGGCGGGCGGCATTATGCCAGGGAAAAGCGAGACGCGGGCGGCATATATTGCCTGAAAAGGGGGCGGCGAAGGTGAAGCGGAGATGGATCGCGTGGGGGATGCTGGGGCTTGTGGCCTGCTGCGGCGGACGGGGGGAGACGCGCGTGCAGGCCGACCTGACGCAGGGACGGCTGTGCGTCTATCAGGGGGAGGTGCAGGTTTATGAGCAGCGGCTTGAATGCGCCTGCGAAGCGCCGCCGGTGGGGGAGTGGACGCTCGAAAGGGACGGGGACGGCTATGCGCTGCGCTGCCCGTGGGGAAATTTTCGGCTGGAGACCGACCTGAGCCTGCCCGACAACTGTTCGGTCGAGGTGCTGGGGCCGGTCGAGGACTGCCTGTCGCTTCAGGCAGGGGCGCGCGGCGCGGGCGTGTACCGCATGCAGCAGGGGCTTGTCGAGCTGGGGTACCTCGATCAGGCCCCGAACGGCCTTTACGACGCGCGCACGCAGGCCGCCGTGTACGCCTGCATGGGGGACAGGTGACGGCAGGGTCGGCAGTGCCGACATCCACTTGCTGCCGGCAGGCTGAGCCTGCACCCGGTTGCTGCCGCCGGTTCTATCGACGAATTCGGAAACCATAGGTTCAAGTCCCCGAATTCTGCGCTTGAGAACCCCACCGCCCGCATTACGGGCACCTCCCCTTTCTGGGAAGGCAGGTTGTTAAAAAGCCTGGGAGAGCTCGAGAGGACAGCCGCGGCGGAGGAGCCTGCGCGGAAAAACGGCGCAATGAAAAAGCCCCTCCATTTTTTCCGGAAGGGCTTCGATTCAGGGGGATAATTACCTCGTGAAGAAGGGCAGGCGGTCGATGGGGGTGTCGATCTCGATCTCGCGGCCGCCCTCGTAGACCTGGCCGTCGTCGGCGGTCCAGCGGCCCTCGGGCAGCGTGACCTTCATGGTCTTCGCGCCCTTTTCCATGACCGGCGCGACCATGAGCTTTTCGCCCAGCATGAACTGCTGCGTCACGTGCGCCAGGCCCTGATGCGGGAAGGCGTACTCGAGCGGCTGCACGACCGGCTCGCGGGAGGTCAGCGAGGCCTCGACCGTCCTGACGATGTAGTCGGCGAAGCGGGTGTGCAGGTCAACCGCCTTCATGCAGCAGGCGTAGTTGTCCTTATTCAGGATGCGCCAGGGCGCGGCGGAGAACTGCATCATGGGCAGCAGCGCGCTGGCCTGGGTGCTGCGCACGATCAGCTCCTGATCGAGCCTGTCGGCGTTCTCGGTCATGTTGGAGTACTCGCCGCCGCCGATCATGTCGGGGCAGATCATCTGATAGCCCATGATGGACTGCGCGATCGAGTTGGGAATCAGCGTGGCCAGGCCGTTTTCGGTCCAGGAGTGGGTCTTGTCGCACAGGCGCTCGGCTGCGGCGTACTGCGGCTGGTTGCAGGTCTCGCGCAGCTCGCTGAAGGGATACTGCGCGGCGAAGAGCGTGAACTGCTGGGTCTGCCGCCAGCCGGACGCGCCCGGGACGTGGTATTTGCAGTCGTCGGGGTAGAAGTGCGGGCCGCCCGCGTCGAACTTGAAGCCGTCCACGCCATAGGTGTTCTGCAGGTAGTCCATCTGCGCCTTGAACCAGTCCCAGTCGGCCGGGCGGGTCAGGTCGAGCACGGCGCTGTAGCCATTCCACCAGTGCGCGATGTGCACCTCGCCGTCAGCCCTTCGCACGAACAGGCCGTCCCGCTCCATCTCGCGGAAGGTCAGGCAGTCGGGCGAGACGAACGGGCACACCCACAGCATGACCTTGAACCCCAGCTCGTGCAGGCGATCCATCATGCCCTTCGGATCGGGGAAGCGGCCCTCGTGGAAGCGCCACACGCCGTAGTCCTCCTGCCAGTTGTCGTCGATCATCAGCACGCCGCGCGGGAAGCCCTCCGCGGCAATGCGCTCGGCGTAGGCCAGGATGTCCTTCTGGTTCTGGTTGTAGATCAGCTCAATCCAGGTATTGAACTGCGGCGCGCGGAACAGCTCCTCCTCGACGTGCTCGGCATGCTGGGGATAGAAGGTGTTCATCGCGTAGAGGTAGGCTTCCTTGAGCGTCGTGCCGGCCTGCCGCTCGATCACCTCGCCGTCGGGCTCGAGGAACACCTTGTCCTCGCCCACGGTGAAGACGAACGGCCGGTCGCTGTAAATCACGCGGCCCATATTGCTAAGCAGCAGGAAGTCCTCCTGGTTGCCCAGGGGTTGGTGCAGGTCGGCGGTGAAGCCGGGTGCGTAGGGCATCTTCGTGCCCTCGTGGACGCGGCCGCCCCAGAGCAGCTCGCCCTTCTTCAGTTCAATCGTAATCATTCGTTTGCTCCTTTATCGTTCGTTTGGGTGGTTTTCCAGGTCAGGAAGCGCGCAAGCTCGTCCCGCACGACCTGCCACTTGGCCTGGTCGTAGCCCTCGTGCTTCTGCGGATTGCCCGCGTCGTCCAGCAGGGCCTTCGCGCCCTCGAAGTCGGCGGCGATGTCGTCGGCCTGAGACAGCACGGCGTCGAAGCTCTCGTCCAATATCGCCAGCTCGTCCTCGGAGAGACTCAGATACCAGGACAGGATCTCCTCCGGCAGGCGGCCTGCCTCGTCCTCGGGCAGCTCCTGCGCCCAGTCCAGCAGACCGCACGCGGCGATCGCGCCCTTGAGCGACGAGCCCGCCGTGCCCGGCTGCGCGCCCAGCATGCCGTCCAGCGCCTGATACGCGGCGGAATACTCGGCGTAAAGCGCGTCGTAGCTTTCGGGCGCTTTGGTGGCCTGGGGAACGGTTTCGGCGAGGGCGCAGGGCAGGGCCAGCGTCAGCGCCAGCAATGTGCAGATCAGTTTCTTTTTCATGGTCAGTCAGCTCCTTCCATCATTTCAGGCACTTCGACGCGCCGTGCGGCCCGTTGGTTCCGGAAAGGCGCGCCCGGCGGAACTCGGAGGGCGTATGGCCGGTCGCTTCGCGGAAGCGCCTGGTGAAGCGGCTGGCGCTGGAGAAACCGGTCTGCAGCGCCACGCCGGTGATGGGCAGCGAGGTGTTCAGCAGCAGCTCGAGCGCCTTCTGCAGGCGGCAGGCGAGCAGGTACTGGTGAATCGTGCGCCCGGTGTGCAGCCGCATCAGCCGCCCGGCGTGTACCGGGTGATAGCTGACCACCGCGGCTACCTCCTCGTTGGTCAGCGGGGAGGCGTAGCGCGCCTGTATGAAGGCGATCATGCGCTCGACCGCGTCCGGCTGCGTCTCGTCCTCCCACAGGGTCTGGCGCGTGAGCAGGATCAGCGCCCGGAGCATCAGCGCGGACAGCTGCCGCTCGAAAAAGCGCCTGCGCCCGACGTATTCCCGCTGCATCTCGGCCAGGATGGGCTCGAGCGCCTCCGCGCCGGTCACGCGCAGCGGCCGGCAGAGCGCCTCGCAGTCCGAAACCGTGCGCTCGCGCTCCGCCTCGGCCAGCGGGAAAGCGCCGGGCAGCAGGGGAAAGGGGCTGTCGCAGGAACGGCCGCGATCCCGCGTGAGGTCGAAATTGACCGAGAACAGGCGCGGCATGCGCTTGCCCGTCACCTCGAAGCGATAGGCGGTTCCCGCGGGCAGCAGCGCCGCCGTGCCCCCGGTCAGGGAAAAGCGCTCCCCGGACAGGCACAGCGCGCAGTCGCCCTCGTACAGGTAAAACAGCCGGTTGTCCCGCGCGCAGACCTCGCCCAGGCTGATCGGCGTCAGGCTGCCCTCCCGGGCGTAGCGCACGCAGGGGTCGATCTGTGAAAAGCATATGTCGCTGGGCATGGCGCACTTCCTCAACAAGTTGTTTTTTGACCAGTCGATGTTTATTGCACGCTTTGATTATACTCCATCGGGGTGCTATAATCAATAGACAAAAGTCATTTAAACGCATTGAAGGAGTGAAAACCATGCTCGCATACGCAAGACGAACCGACGGCGCAATCGTGTCCTTCGCGCTGCAGATTGAAGAAACGGACTACGGCTTCAAGGCGATGCTTCCGGCCCATGCGCTGGGCGCGGGAATCGAGACGGTGGACTTTCTGCCCGACTACGCGGCCGCGCGCGCGGGGGAGGAGGGCTATATGGCTCTGCCGCATGGCCAGCGCAATCAGGCCGACATGCTGACCTTCTTCCGGGAAAGGGAGGATATCGAGTACGAATCGGCCTACACCGTGATGCCCATGTTCGGCTTTAAGACGAGGGAAAAGTGCTTCGTCGCGATCTTTGACGGCATGAAGCAGACGCACAGCCAGTACGTGACCGTGAAGGGCGGGGAGTACCGCCTGTGCGCCCGGTTTCTTCTCGAGGGGTGCGCGCCCGAGGAGGATCTGTCGGTCGAGTACCACCTGCTTCCCCTAGAGGCCGACTACAGCGACATGTGCCGCGTGTACCGGGAATATCAGCTGGCGCGCCACGCCTGCGTCCGCCTCGATCAGCGCCTGAACGCCGCGCGCGCCTACGCCGCCCAGGCGCCCGAAATCCGCATCCGCCTGGCCTGGAAGCCCGCGCCCTCGCCGGTGCCCGAGCAGACCGTCGAGAACGAGCCGCCCATGCATGTCGCCGTCACCTTTGAGCGGGTGGGCGAAATCCTGGACACGCTGAAGAAAGAGGGCGTGGAGAAGGCCGAGATCTGCCTGGTGGGCTGGAATCTGCGCGGTCACGACGGGCGCTACCCGCAGATGTTCCCGGTCGAGCCGGCGCTGGGCGGGGAGGAGGGCCTGAAGCGGCTGATTGAGAAGGCACAGGACATGGGCTATCAGATCGTCTGCCACACCAACTCGACCGACTGCTATTCGATCGCCGAGGACTGGGACGTGGAAAAGCTGCCCATCGTCACGCGGGACGGGCAGCTCGCCTCGCACGCCTTCTGGAGCGGCGGCAAGATGTACGATATGTGCCCGCACGCCGCCTGGCGCTTCGCCGAGCGCGACCTGCCCCGGGTGGCGCAGCTGGGGTTTAAGGGGCTTCACTACATCGACGTGATCAGCGTGGTGCCCCCGCGCAGCTGCTTTAGCCCAAACCACCCGGCCACGAAGCGCGAGTACGTGACCATCATGCGCCGCATCATGAGCCTGTCTGCCGGTCTGTTCGGCGGCTTCATGAGCGAGGGCTGCTACGACTTCTGCGCGGGCGAGCTGGATTACGGCCTGTACGCCGCCTTCAACATGCTCACCCACACGCATCCCCTGTGCGACCGGCTGGTGCCGCTGTGGCAGCTGGTCTATCACGGGATCATCCTGAGCAATCCGACCATCGAGACGATCAACTATCCCATCAAGGGGGACGCGGCCCGGCTCAAGGTGTTCGAGTACGGCGGCCGGCCCACCTTCTACCTGTACTCCAAATTCGTGAACAACAAGAAGGTGGTCAACTGGATGGACGCGGCCGATCTGACCTGCGGCGGCGAGGACGACCTTGCGCGCACCGCAAAGGTCATCGCACAGGCGTACCGCGAGCATCGGCCGCTCAATTACCTGCAAATGCAGTTTATCGACAGGCACGAGTACCTGACCGACCAGGTCACGGTCACGACCTACGAGGGCGGCGAGCGCATGGTCTGCAACGCCTCAGACGCGCCCTTTGACTTCGAGGGCCACGCCGTCCCGCCGAGAGGCTGGCTGCTGGTGAAATAGTCGCATAGAAATACGCCGGTCAGACGCTTTGATCTGACCGGCGCTTTGTTTATGATATGCGCTAGGCCTCCCGCCCCTGAATGACGCGCAGCAGGCGCTCGCTGAGTATGCCTCGGCGGTCGTCGTCCACCAGACTGAAGCGGTTTCCGTCGTTGGGCGTGCTCAGGTAATTCCAGACGCAGTAGGGGATGCCGTATTCCTTCAGGATCGAAATCACGTCCCGCATCCAGTTTTCGCGGAAGGTCAGCGCGCAGTGGCGGATGGTGCCGAACTCACCGCACCAGAGCGTCTTGTCCGGGTTGCGCCGCGCAAACTCGATCGCGCCGGACAGCGTGCCGCGCAGAAAATCCCTGTCGATGCGCGTAATTCCCGGATAGGCGTCCTGAGCTCCCTCGACCAGGCGGTGATATTCACGATAGCGCTCCACGTCGTCCGTGGGATAGGGCATGGCGCGGTTATAGTAGAGCGGGCCGGGCTGCAGGACGGACTGCTGATGGGTGAATTCAAAGGGCGCGTAGGTGTGGAAGGTATAGATGACGTTTTCGTCGCCGTACACGCGCAGATCCTTCAGGCAATCCGGACTGTTCCAGCAGATGCTGCCGATGATGACCCGGCGCGTGGGATTGAGCGTGCGGATGGCGCGCAGCGTGCGATCGGCCAGCGCGTTCCACTGCTCGGGATCGACGCTGCGCACCTCGTTGAGCAGCTCGAAGAACACCTCGGGGTGCGCCGCATAGCGCTTTTCCAGCATGACCCACAGCGCGACGAAGCGTTCCTGAAGCGCGGGCGAGTCGAGCAGCTGAACCGGCTCCTGAATGTCGCAGTAGTTGCCGATCGCCTTGTGCAGGTTCAGCACGACGCTCATGTGACGCGCCTCGCACCACTCGATAAAGCGGTCTACGCGCTCCAGCACGCGCTCGCGCCAGACGCCGGGCGCTTCCTCCAGCACGATCTGGTCGAAGCCCAGCCGGACATGATCCATCCCCATGCGGGCGATGTTGTCCGCGTCCCATTCGGTGATGTAGGTATCGAAGTGCTCCAGGTCGCCCACCGTGATCGGCATGCGCCACTCGTCGGGCAGCACGTTGAATCGCTTGTAGTTGGTCAGCCAGCCGCCGATTCCCATGCCGCGCTGAAAGCCCCTGATCTGCTTCATCGTCTTTTGCTCCTTCGGTGTTTTTTCTATATAGTATAACAGCCCGGAAGGAAAAACGCAAGGAAAAACTGAGCGCGCCGCCTCATATAATGAAAAGGAAGAGCTGCGGGAGGTGCGGATATGGCTTGTCAGGCGGGAAGAGCGGGCGTGCTGCTCGTGGGGGAGAAGGGGGAGCTCGAGTGGCTCGGGCGGGCGCTGGAGGAGGAGGGCTATGCGGTGCGGCCGCATGTTCCCGAGTGGACGGGCGGCTGGCAGGGCGCGCTGCAGCGGGCGCGGGAGGCGTACTGCCGATTGCGGGCGGAGACGCAGGACGCGTTTTTGCTGGGGCAGTCGGCCGGGGCGGCGCTGGGACTGGCGCTGGCGCAGCGGCACCCGGCGAGCGGCCTGGTCTGCCTGAGCGCGCCGGTCTGGCTGAAGCCCTGCGCGTATTTTGGCGGGCGCGGGCCGCTCGCGTCCGATTCCTGGCGCAAGAAGCGGGGGCTTGTCCGGCTGATTCGCCTGGTGCGGGAGAACCTGTACTGCGTGGAGTGCCCGGTGCTGGCGGTACAGTCATCGGGCGACCCATACCTGGCGCGTTCCGCGGCCGAGCGGCTGCTGCGCGACTGTCCCGCGCGGGAAAAACGCCTGCTCAGGCTGTGCGCCTCCGGTCACCTGGTGACGCAAGGCCCCGAGCGCGCGCTGCTCCTGTCCGCCGTGCTGGCCTTTTTGCGGGACGGCGCGACCGCGTGAGCTGTCCGCGCGTTCACCCTTGACATCCGCCCTTTTCGCCGCTATAATGTAAAATTACAGGCGGCGCGGCGCTCCGAGGGGCGCCGGAGCCGGTCGGACAGACGGAAGAAGGGGACGCAATGCGATCAAAGAGGATGACCTACCGCAACAGACTGTACCTGCTGTTTGTGCTGGCCATGCTGATTCCGCTGTCCGTACTGTGCATGGTTTTCTACAACATCAGCGTGAAGAGCGTGCGGGAAAACGCGCGGCATGTGTACGCGAATATGCTGGAGCAGACGGTCGCGCGGATCGACAGCGAGTTTGAGCAGATCCGCCGCATGTCGGAGGCCTATGCCGGCTCGAAATGGGTCAGCCAGATTGCGCACATGCAGGGAAAAGAGATCGACTACGACCGGCTCAACGTCTACATGCTCTATCAGTACGGCGACCTGATCGGGCGCATGGAGGCCTCGAACCGCTATTCCAACCGCAGCGCCATCGTCTTTGTGCAGAAAGAGGCGTGCATGCTGAATAACGGCCTGTGGAATACCGACGCCCTGTTCCGCTCCGAGATGCGCATCGGCGGCATGGAGCCGAAGGAAGCGCTCGCGTTTGTCGGCCGAAACCAGGAGACGACCTACGTGTACGCGGATCAGGAGAGCGACCACGACCTGTATGTCATCCGCAGGATTCCCCTGATGGAAAAGGCGTGTAACGTGCAGCTGGTCATGAAGATCAGTTACTCCTCAATCGAACGCATACTCAGCGACGCCTCGGGCATGATCGTGCGATGCGCGCCGCCCGGGGGTAGGGTCATACAGTCCGGGAACGCCGGGGCCTTGCGGGAGGACGAGCCGGGCCGCTACCTGGTGCTGACGGCCACCTCGGCGCTCAACGGCTGGGCGTACAGCGGTTATGTGGACAAGGCGGAGCTGTCGAAGGATCTGGCGAGTCTGCGCAGACTCCTGCTGATTGTCGTGAGCACGGTCATCCTGCTCAGCGTGGCGGCGGGGGTCTTGCTGATGTCTACCGCCTATAAGCCCGTCAAGGCGCTCAGCGAGCAGACGGGCGACCGTCGTCTGGGCGGCGCGGACGCGCTGGAAAGGCTCAGGGCAAACTTCGACAGCATGTCGCAGAACAACCGGAGCCTTCTTCACAAGGTGGACGCCTATGGCCCGCTGGCGCAGGAGGCGCTGTTTACCAATGTGATCTGCCGGACGATTTCCGGCGAGAAAATGCGGCGCGTGGCCGGCGAGATGGGCATCTCGCTCGACCGGAAGCGCTGGGCGGCGGCCGTGTTCCAGTTCGACGGCGAGCTGACCGGCTCCATCGAGAGGCGGCTGGCCGATCTGAACAACTATGTGCTGCATATCGAGCTGGGGCGCATCGCGGCCATCGCCGGAAGAGAGGACGACTGTCTGCCGATGATCGAGGAGTGGAAGAAGCTGGCCTTCAGCGCGGGGGTCACCTGCGGCATATCCTGCGTCCACGAGCGGCTGGAGGAGGTTTCCTCCGCGTATATTGAGGCGACCATCGCGCTGCAGCTTTCGTCGGTGGAAAAGCCCGCGCTGTACAGCGAGGCGGCCTCGAACCGGCTGATCGCCCACGACTATCCGCAGCAGGCGGAAAACGCGCTCGCGAACGCCATCCAGCAGGGCGATTATGAAAAGGCATACGCCGTGCTGAGCGGGGTGATCGACAGAAACAGGGAGCAGAACCTGCTCTCTCAGCGCAGCCTGATGTACGACGTGCTGGCGACCATCCTGAGGGTCTGCGGCCAGGATCACCTGGCGCTGGAAAACCTGAAGCTGCGGCAGCTGTCGATGCACGACTTTTCCAAGCTGAAGTTCACCGTGTTTGAGGCGCTGCGCGAGGCCTGCAGGAAAGAAAAGGACGCGCGCCCCGAGGACGACGGGCGAAGGCAGCAGGCGGAGGCCATGCTCCGGTTTATCCGGGAGAACTACAGCGACGAGAACATGTCGCTGAGCTTGTTCGCGGAGCATTTCGGCTTCTCGCTGCAGTACGCCTCGAAGATCTGCAAGGACGTCTGCGGCGAGAACTTCGTGGACACACTGATGCGCGTGCGCATCGATGCGGCGAAGTCCCTGATTGAGAAGGAGAGCCTCACGCTGGAGGAGGTGGGAAGGCGCGTTGGCTATGCGTCGGTCACGACCTTCCAGCGGGCGTTCAAGAAGGCGGAGGGCATTACGCCCAGGGAATATAAGGCACGGGTCAGGGAATGAGCCGCCGGTCGTTTCGCCAAAGACTGAGAACCCTTTGGGTTTTCAGCCTTCCTGCCACCCTCACCAGTCTCCGCTAAAAATCAAAGATTTTTCGGGCGCGGAGCCTGCAGGGAAACGATTTTTTCTCTGGAAAATGAGATTTACAAAAATCGTCCCGCGCCCGCCGCGCATGTCGCCGGGCACGATTGAGAGTTCGAGAGGGCCGCGGCCCTCTCGAGCTCTTCGGGGTTTTTTCGACAGTCTGAGAAGAGCCGGAAGGCCCTTCTTTTTTTGCCATTCGAGGTGTGTCTGTAAAAATTCCCGAGACGCCCGCTCGCGGCTTTCGCGCCATTGCTGCGCCGGAAAACCCACTCGAATGATCGTCTCTTGCTTTTTTTAGGGACTGATTCAGGCAAAACAGTAAAAAACGCGGTGAAATCGTAAAAAGCGACGCTTGTTTTTTGCAAACGGAATCCATATAATGGACTTGCATGCGAGGAGCCGGATCTGGAGCCAAACAGAAAGAGAACATTTCAGGAGGAATCATAATGAAAAGAATCGTCGCGTTACTGCTGGCCGCGCTGCTGGTCTTCACAGGCGCCGCCATGGCCGAGGGCAAAACCGTTTCCGAGGAACCCGTGACCCTGAAGTATGCCGTCAGCGAAGTGCCGGTATCCGGCTGTTCCTATGCAGACCCGCTGCCTGTGTGGAAGGTACTGGAGGAAGTGACCGGCGTGACCATCGACTGGGACGTTATTCCAACCGAGTATCAGACGGTCATGTCCACCCGCATTGCGAGCAATTCCAACCTGCCGGACGTCATGATGGATCCGGGCGTTTCCGTTTCGACGCTGATGAACGGCAGCGTTTTCGCCCGGCTGAACGACCTGATCGACGCGTACGGCCCCAACATCAGCCGCATTCTGGGCGAGAATCCCGCGCTGGTGGCCGAGATGTATACGCCCGACGGCAGCCTGTGCGCGCTGCCCACCCGCGTGTTCACCATGCAGAACTACAGCACCAACCCCATGTGCTTCATGGTGCGCCGGGACTGGATGAAGAAGGTGGGCATTACCGACGAGCCCACGACCATCGAGGAGTGGCACGCCCTGCTGCAGGCCTTCCGCGAAAAAGATCCCAACGGCAACGGCGAGAAGGACGAGACGCCCTTCTGCACGAACCTGGGCATGATGCGCGCCTTTTCCGAGGCGTGGGGCCTTGATCCGCTGACGGACTTTGACGTGAAGGATGGACAGGTACGCTATCAATGGACGACCGAGGAAGCCCGCGACTTCATCGCCACGATGGCGCAGTGGTACGCCGAGGGTCTGATCGCCCCCGACTACCTGACGGACCGCAACCTCGACGCCCGTCATCTGGAGAATCAGACCGGCGCGTCCTTCATGTGGGCGGCGTCCAACTGCTCCTGGCAGAACACGAACAACACCACTCCCGGCACCGACTGGAACCTGGTGCCGCCGCCCCGGAACGTCTACACCGGGAAGGAGGGCTTCCTGCCCGTGTCTGCGAAAGATCTGTACAGCAGCAAGACTCTGATCACCACTGTCAACGACAAGGCTGAGCTGGCTGTGAAGTACCTCAACTACCTGTGGTCTGACGAGGGCACCATGTACACCTGCATGGGCGTTGAGGGCGACAGCTATGTGTACAACGAAAACGGCGAGCCGGTATTCACCGAGAAGATTCAGGACGGCGGAAACTGGTACGCCAACACTAAGGCCTACGGCCTGGAAGCGCCCATCTGCCACGTGACGAACTATGCCTTCTGCAAGGCGCAGATTGCCGCCTACAGTGACGAAATCAACGCCAAGGCCGCAAGCGTGCTGCCCTACATCCGTGTGAGCATGCCTTCCTATATGGCCTCTGAGGAGGAGGACATGGTGATATCCATCGTCTATACCGATATCAAAACCTATGCCGACGAGATGATCAACAAGTTCATTACCGGCAGCGAGCCGATGGACAGGTTCGACAGCTTTGTCGGGAAGATCGAGAGCATGGGCCTTGCGGAGGTTGTCGCCGTGAAGCAGGCGCAGTACGACCGCAACAACTGACGGAAAAACTAGGGCGCCACCGCACAATTCAGCGGCACGTCGGGCGATGCCATTTTCGCCATCTGCGGCATGCAGATTTCTCGATTTACCTCCAGTAAACCTTCGAAATTTGCATTTGCATCTGACGAAAAATCCATTCGCCGGTCGGCCACCTCATTTGTGCGGTGCTGCCCTAGAAGACCGGAAGGCGGCTTCGGCCGCCTTCCCTTGAAGCTGTGAGCTTGCGAAGGAGCGAAAGATGGGATCAACAAGGACGGTTTCCAGGAAAAGCTTCAGGGATGTGCTGCGCCGGGACAAATACCTCGTGCTGATGATCATCCCTGCGTTTATGCTGTTTGCGGTGTTCAGCTATCTGCCGATGTTCGGCATCGTGATGTCCTTCCAGGACTTCGTGCCCGGGCGCGGCTTTCTGGGCAGCAGGTGGGTGGGCCTGAAGTGGTTTAAGTACTTTGTCAGCAGCGTGTATTTCGGCAGACTGCTGCGCAATACGGTGCTGCTGAGCGTGTATTCCCTGCTCTTTGGCATGCCGATGACCATACTCTTCGCGCTGCTGCTCAACGAGCTGCGCTCCAGGACGTTCAAGCGGATCGTTCAGACCGTGACCTACCTGCCCTATTTCATCTCGACGGTCATCATGGTCAGCATACTGCAGATGCTGCTGTCCTATCCCCGGGGCGTGGTCAACTCCGCGCTGTCCGCCCTTGGTCTGACGGAGATCAACTTTTTCCAGGAGGCGGGCTGGTTCCGGACGCTGTATATCGGCTCGGGTATCTGGCAGGGACTGGGCTGGAACAGCATACTGTACCTGGCGGCGCTCACGTCGATCAACCCCGACCTATACGAAGCCGCCTATATGGACGGCGCGAACCGCCTGCAGCAGATGTGGCATATCTCTCTGCCCGGCATGATGAACACCATCGTCACGATGCTCATCCTGAGCCTGGGCGGTATTTTTTCCGTGGGCTACGAGAAGGTCTACCTGATGTACAACCCCGTGACGATGGATCAGGCGGATGTGATCTCGACCTACGTCTACCGGACGGGCCTGGAAAGCATGCGGTACAGCTACGCCAGCGCCATTGGCCTGTTTAACTCGGTGATCAACTTCGCGGTGCTGCTGCTGGCAAACACCCTCAGCAGGAAAATCACGGAGATCGGCCTGTGGTGATGAGGTGGAGTATGAAGAGAAAGAGCATTCATCTGTTTGACGTGGTCAATACGCTGATCATGGTTCTTCTGATGGTCATAACCGTCTATCCGGTCATATACGTGTTCAGCATGTCGATCAGCGATCCGGCGGCGGTTTTGGCGGAAAAGGTCAGGCTCCTGCCGATCGGCTTTTCCCTGGAGGCCTACAGGCTGGTG
Organism: uncultured Clostridia bacterium; assembly: GCA_934647305.1. Classification (GTDB taxonomy): domain Bacteria; phylum Bacillota; class Clostridia; order Christensenellales; family Aristaeellaceae; genus CAKUFI01. Next base: position 62,642 of record CAKUFI010000005.1, read on the forward strand.
TTCAGCAACGTCAGTATCCTGCGCTACTACGCCAACACGGTTCTTTACGCGGCGGCAGGCACCCTGGGCATGCTCCTGGTCACCATGCTGACCGCCTATGCGCTGAGCCGTCCGTCCTTTTTCCTGAAAAAGAGGTTTACGGTGTTCATCTCCGTCACGATGTTTTTCAGCGGCGGTCTGGTACCCGCCTTCATGGTGAACAACGCGCTGGGCCTTTACGGCACGCGCTGGATCATGATCCTGCCCGGCATGGCCAGCGCCTGGAATATCATCATCGCGCGGGTTTATATCAAGGACACCATCGGCGAAGCGCTGGTCGAGGCGGCGCAGATCGACGGCTACAACGATGTGCGCATACTGTTCGCCATCATCATCCCACTGGCCAAGCCGATACTGGCCTATCTGGCGCTGGGCAGCATTGTGGGGCACTGGAACAGCTATTTCAACGCGCTGATTTACCTGCCCGACCAGCGCATGCACCCCATTCAGCTGTTCCTGATGCGGCTGCTGATACAGAATTCCGACGAGGCGAGCAAGGCGGCCGGCGCGGATTACGGCGACATGTACCGCTATACGACGCTGCTGAAGTACGCCGCCATCATGATCACGATGGCTCCGATCATGTGCGTGTATCCCTTCCTGCAGAAGTACTTCGTCAAGGGCATCATGATCGGCTCCATCAAGGGATAAAGGGCGCGCTGGCCGCGTCCGGGAGGCAAAAAACTGTGAAGCAATGCGTGATGGGAATAGACGGCGGAGAACGGATGGAGGGTGATCGTATTGCGCAATGGAAAGCGGATTGTCCACGATCTGCCCAGGTATACAACGGCCTGCTTCGACACGGTGGCCATCGCAATCCCGACCTGGACGATGCCTGTGAAAAAATCAAGGAAGCGGAAGGCTGCTTGAGGTGCGCCCTGATGAAGGAGCTGTTGGGCGCGGACGACGAGACGGCCAGATACGCGTGCGATCACTGCGGCGGCAGCGTGATGAAGGCGCTGGAAATCGCGAGGAAAAGGATGAGCGCGGGCAGGCGCTGAGTTGTTCGAGGGACGTGTTCGACGGCAGGCGCGTCCTTTTCTCGCCCGGGAGCGCTTCGAACAGAGAAATTCGTGAACAAACCGGAAACAAATGCGGGTTTGGGCGCAAAACCTCTTGCGGTTTTGGCGAAGAAAGTGTATAATCCATATAGTGTGTATTCACGATAACACTTCTGAAAGCGAGGTTCCCCGAATGAATAACCGCCTTGTGAAGCTCCTGGCCCTGGTGCTTGCGCTGATGCTCGTGATGAGCGGCTGCAGCATGATCGAAGTGGACAAGGAGAAGGACAACGCCCAGACGGCCGCCGTGGTGGGCGGCGAGGTCATCACCAAGGGCGAAGCCCAGAGCCTGTACGACTACTATGTCGACTATTACACCTACCTGTACAGCATGTACGGCATGTCCAGCGACAGCCTGGATACGGAGGCGCTCAAGCAGAACGCCCTGGACGCGCTGGTCGAGCAGAAGTTGGTGGCGCAGAAGGCCGCCGCGATGGGTCTTGACCAGCTGACCGACGAGCAGAAGGCCGAGGTCGAGGAAAAAGCCAACGCCGATTTCGAAAACTATATCAGCACCTATGAGGCCGACGTGCGCAAGGACGAGATGACCGACGAGGAGGCGCGCGCCGCCACGATCGCCTATCTCGAGGAGAACGGCATCACCATCGACAGCCTGGTGAAAAACCAGACCGCTTCCTACGTCGCCGACCTGCTGCGCGCGGACACCGTCAAGGATGTGACCGTCTCCGACGAGGAGCTGCAGTCTGCCTATGACGAGAAGGTCGCCGCCGACGAGTCCAGCTACTCGGGCAGCGCCTACCTCTACGAGCGCAACGTCACCAACGGCACCACCGTGTACTGGAATCCCGAGGGATACCGCACCGTCAAGCACATCCTCTTTAAGCTCTCCGACGAGCAGAAGGCCGAGCTGACCGCGCTTGAGACCGAGCTGAGCGACCTCGAGAAGCGCATCGACGCGCTTGAGAACCCGGCCACCGAGGCCCCGGACGCGACCGACGCCCCCGAGACCACCGCGGAGCCCGACGCGACCACCGAGCCGGAGGAAACCATGACCCTCGAGGAGCTGAACGCCCTCAAGGCCGACAAGGAAAAGGAAATCGAGGACAAGAAGGCCGAGCTGCTGGCTTCCTTCCAGGACAAGATCGACGAAGTGATCAAGCGCTTCGAAGGCGGCGAGTCCTTCGACGATCTGATGGCCGAGTTCGGCGAAGATCCGGGCATGCAGTCCGAGCCCGGCAAGACCCACGGCTACGTGGTCAGCGCCAATTCCACGATGTGGGAAGCCGCCTTCACCGAGCACGCCATGGCCATTGAAAAGCCCGGCGAGCTGAGCGATGCCTTCCTGGGCAGCAACGGCGTGCACATCATCTACTACGTGGGCGACGTGACTCCCGGCGCGACTCCCTTCGAGGACGTGAAGGATGAGCTGAGCGCCTCCACTCTGACCACCAAGCAGGACGAGGCCTACAACGAGGCCTACGAAATCTGGAAGACCGAGGCCGGTGTGAAGACCTATCCCAAGGTGCTCGACGAGCATGACCACAACCATGACCACAACCACGACCACAACTAATCCCTGAAGCCCCTGCGCCTCCGCACTGGACCGTTCCCCCGCGAACAGACAAATAAAAAAGCCCCTGTCGCAGAATAGCGGCGAATTACACGGCCTTGCTCC
>CAKUFI010000006.1 GCA_934647305.1 uncultured Clostridia bacterium
TCCGCTAAAAATCAAAGATTTTTCGGGCGCGGAGCCTGCAGGGAAACGATTTTTTCTCTGGAAAATGGGATTTTCCGACGCAAAAATCGCCCCGTGCCCACCGTACATGCCGTTGGGCACGATTGAACGTTCGAGAGGGTTGCGCCCCTCTCGAGCTCTCCAGGTTTTTAACAAGCTGAGCGCCCCCGGACGAACCGGAGGCGCTCTTCATTTGTGCGTATATGTTCTTTTTACGACGGCCCGCAGAATGCTGCCCGGGCCTTCCTTTGCCGCGCGGCGATGGATTAGAAGTCCACCTCAGTGTCGTAGTAGCAGCACTTGAGCAACTTCTCCATCTCCTCGACGCTGGGCTGACGGGGGTTGGAGCCGGTGCAGGCGTCGGCGATGGCGTTGACCGCGATGTCATGCAGGCGGGCCAGGAACACGTCCTCGGGCACGAAGCCGTTCTCGGTGGGATAGCTGTCCGCGCCGTAGTGCTTAATGCAGTGCGGGATGTTGAGCTCGTCGTTCATGTGGCGCAGCTCGGCGATCAGGCGCTTGATCTTCTCCTCGGTGGTGTCGCCGCCCAGGTTCATGAAGTCGGCGATAGCGGCATAGCGCTTCGCGGCGGTCTCATCCTTGGCGTTGAAGGCGATGACCTTGGGCAGGTACATGGCGTTGGCCGCGCCGTGAATGATGTGCGCGCCGTAGTCGGCGAAGGCCGCGCCGGTCTTGTGCGCCATGGAGTGCACGATGCCCAGCAGGGCGTTCGAGAAGGCCATGCCGGCCAGGCACTGCGCGTTGTGCATGCTGTCGCGCTTGGCCATGTCGCCGTTGTAGGACGGGATCAGGTCGGCCTGAATCATCTTGATGGCATGCAGCGCCAGCGGATCGGTGAAGTCGCAGTTGGCAGTGGAGACATAGGCCTCGATGGCGTGGGTCATCGCGTCCATACCGGTGTGGGCGACCAGCTTCTTGGGCATGGTCTCGGCCAGGTCGGGGTCGACGATGGCGACGTCGGGGGTGATTTCAAAGTCGGCGATCGGGTACTTGATGCCCTTGGAGTAATCGGTGATGATGGAGAACGCAGTCACCTCGGTCGCGGTGCCGGAGGTGGAGGAGATGGCGCAGAAGTGAGCCTTCCTGCGCAGCTTGGGCAGGCCGAAGACCTTGCACATATCCTCGAAGGTGACCTCGGGATACTCATACTTGATCCACATGGCCTTGGCCGCGTCGATCGGGGAACCGCCGCCCATGGCGATGATCCAGTCAGGCTGGAAGGCTTCCATGGCCGCAGCGCCCTTCATCACGGTTTCAACAGAAGGATCGGGCTCGATGCCCTCATACAGCTGAACCTCCATACCCGCTTCCTTCAGGTATTCGACCGCCTTGTCAAGGAAGCCAAAGCGCTTCATGGAGCCGCCGCCCACGCAAATCATCGCGCGCTTGCCTTCAAAAGTCTTCAGCGCTTCCAGAGCGCCCTTGCCATGATACAGATCGCGAGGCAGAGTAAAACGTGCCATAATATAAATCCTCCTTAGCAATAGCTTTTCACAGCACTTGCTGTATGCTTATATTATAGCCACACAGAGTGGTTTCGTAAATTGCCTCTTTTTCATAATCGCGTTGCGTCAGTGACAATGCTGAATACCGGGCCATAAACTAATTGATTACCTCGCGTCGGGCGGCGATGAGCTGATCGGTGAACTGGCCGTCCAGCCGGGTGGGCAGATAGTCCTTTCGGCGCACCAGCACGTCGCGGTACAGGTCCTGCCGCCAGTCGGCCTCGAGCCAGACAAGGCCGTACCGCTCCTGCTGTTCCTTGGGAAGCGGCGCGCTCCAGACATAGGTCTGCGGATTGCGCGAGAGGATCTCCAGCGGGTTGCCGCCGTGCAGGTACAGCTGCCGAAGCGACAGGTTGCTGGGCTCCTCGCGGTGGTTTTCGGCCCCGACGGGCGCCGCCGCGCGCGTATCCGACAGGAAAATCTCCATCAGCGGACGCAGATCCTCCTGCCCGAGCTTCCTGCGCCGGGCCAGCGGAGAGCTGCGGCTGACCAGTATGCCCATCCGGAACTCGGCCACCAGTTCGCAGACCAGCCCCTTTTCTTCCATCATCTCTTTGTAGTAGCGGTCGGCGTGCGAGGCGTATCGTACCACGCCCAGCGCGCTCCGCCCCTGCTCCACGTCGGCGAGGGTGCCCATCGTGTCGGCCGCGCGATAAACCAGCTCGGCCTGCGTGTCCTCCCCCACTTGGCAGGAAAAGCGCATGAACGCCTCGTACACATAGCCTGCCCGGGGCGCGGAGAGCGAAAAGCGCCGCTTGGCCGTGCCTTCCCTGCCGAACATCTTCTCGATGTCGTCCACCTGGGCGAGCACGTTTTTGGCGCAGCGGATGAACAGCTCGCCGTCGGCGGTCAGCGTCATGCCCTTCGTGCTGCGCTCGAAGAGGGTGATGCCCAGATTGCCCTCCAGCTCCTTGATGGCACGGCTCAGTGTCGGCTGGCCCACGTAGAGCTGCTCGGCCGCCTTGTTGATCGACTGGGTCTGTGCAATGACGATGGCATATTTCATGTGCTGCAGGTTCATGACGTCTCTCCCGTTTTGCTTATGCTTTTTTTGAAATACGTTAGGTATATTTTAGCATATCGAGGTGAATTATGCAACGTCATTCAGTGTTTTTTACAGAGATGCTCTTGTTTCTTTTGAATGAATCACTATATTTCACATGGCCGCCTCTCGCATCTGCCGAAGAATCCGGCTCTCCAGCCGGGAGACCTGCACCTGCGTCATCCCCAGATCGCGCGCGATGGCCGCCTGGGTCTCGTCGCGGAAGTACCTGCGCACGATCACCTCCCTTTCCTTCGGCTGCAGGCGCTCGATCAGCCGCCTCAGCTCGATGCGCTCGAGCGTCCTCTCGGTCTCGTCCTGCCCCAGCACGTCCGCCAGCGTCAACCCGTCCTCCCCCAGCGGCTCGTTCAGCGAGCGCGGCCGCTGCGAGGCCTCCATCGCCAGCAGCACATCCTCGTCCGTCAGGCCCAGCCTCTCGGCGATCTCGGAGACCGGCGGCGTTTCCTCCCCGCATTCCTGGCAAAGGGCCTGGATGCGCTGCGCGTTCTGCCGGATCGAGCGGGAGACGTGTATCTGTCCGTCGTCGCGCAGAAAGCGCCGGATCTCGCCCATGATCAGCGGCACGGCATAGGTGGAGAAGCGCACGTCGTAGCGCGTGTCGAAGTTGCGGATCGCCTTCACCAGACCCAGCCGCCCCAGCTGATACAAATCGTCCGCCTCCGCACCCCGGCCTGTAAACCGGCGTACCACGAACTTGACCAGCGCGTCGTGCCGGATCGTCATCTGTTCCATGGCCGACCGGTCGCCGGCCTGTGCCTTCTCGATCAGTTCCCGATCGCCGGGCGCGCTCAACCGACGGCCGCCTTGACCTGCTCGATTTGCTTCGTCATTCGTACCGTCGTGCCCCGGCCGGGCTGCGAGATCACCTCGACCCGGTCCATGAAGCTCTCCATCACCGTAAAGCCCATGCCCGAGCGCTCGTCGCCCTCGTCGGTGGTGAAGAATGGCTTTCTCGCCTGCTCCACGTCCTCGATGCCGCAGCCGTTGTCGATCACCTCGACCGTCAGCTCGCCCTCGCCGCTCAGCGAGGCCCTGACCCGCACTGTGCCGCCCTGGCCCCTGTAGCCGTGCACGATGGCGTTGGTCACCGCCTCGGACACCGAGGTCTTCACGTCCCCCAGCTGCTCGAGCGTCGGGTTCAGCGGCAGGATAAACGCGCTCACCGCCAGCCGGGCAAAGCCCTCGTTCTGCGGACAGGCCAGAAAATCCAGCCGCATTTCATTCACGATTCCCATCTTTCACCCCTCCTCACGCCAGCCGCTCGATGATTTCATACAGGCCGGACAGCTGCAGGATGCGATCCACCCGCCGGTTGCCCGAGTGAATGGCCATCTGCCCGCCCCGCCGCTTGAGAATCTTGTACCGCCCGATAATCAGCCCGATGCCCGAGCTGTCCATGAACCCCAGCCCGCTCAGGTCCAGCACCACCCGGTGCACGCTCAGGTCGCACAGCAGCCTGTCCATCTCCTGCCGAAGCGACTCGGCGCTGTGATGATCCAGGTCGCCCTTGAGGTGGATGACCAGCGTTCCGCGCTTCATCTCATGTGTCAGCACGTCTCTCACCTTCCTTTTCGTCGTCTGACTCGCCCGTACAGTTCGCTCTTTTCGCGCGAAATTCCTTGATCGAAAAGCGTCTGCTTTTGTCGTCGCCAAACAAACGCATAAATCGACAGCCGCCGGGCATGCTAAGTGCCGGAAACCCAATTTCATTTTATGGAGGGATTCATCATGACTCAGAAAAAAGCCAACCAGGCCATCGGCTGCGACGTGTGCACCTGCGTGCACCACTGCTCGGACTCCAACCACTGCTCCCTGCCCGAGATCAACGTCTGCGCCTGCAAGAACTGCCACAGCGGCCGTCCCGAGGACGAGAGCATGTGCGGCAGCTACCAGGGCAAGTAACGGGGGGGCCGCCTTAAGGAACGTTCGAGAGGCGGCTTTTCTGAGAAAAGCCCCTCTCGAGCTCTCCCGAAAAGCACTCTGATCCACGAAACACATTTGCTCTAGAAACGTGACTCCCCGAATGCGGCGTCCGTCGAATGCGGACAACGCAAAGCAAGTCCCCGAAAGCGATATGCTTCCGGGGACTTGTCGCATAAACCGCCGCATAAGCCTCAGGAGAGCTCGAGAGGGCCGCAGCCCTCTCGAACTTTCAATCGTACCCGGCGGCGTGTACGGCGGGGGCGGGCAATTTTTCCGGCGGGGATTCCGTGCGCGTTTCGTCCTCTCTATCGTCTTATTCGCGGAAACGCGCTCGAAGCCCCAGAGGAAAAATTGATTCCCTGCAGGCTCCGCGCCCGAAAAATCTTCGATTTTTAGCGGAGACTGGAGAGGGTGGCAGTGGCGGGGGAGCTTGCTTCCCCGCCACATGGTTTACCCCTTGATGCCCGACGTGCTGATACCCTCGACCAGGCTTTTCTGGAAGAGCACGAACAGGATCATGATCGGCACCAGCGACAGCACCGACATGGCCAGCATGGGGCCGTAGTTGGTGCTCACCTCGTCGCTGTACAGCTTGAGCGCGTAGGCGACCGGGTAATAGGCCGGCTTGTTCAGGTAGATCAGCGAGGAGTAGAAGTCTCCCCACGCGCCGATGAAGGTCAGCACGGCCACCGAGCAGATCGCGGGCACGATCAGCGGCAGCATGATGCGCGTGAACAGCCTCCACCAGCCGCAGCCGTCGATGGTGGCGGCCTCGTCCATGTCGCGCGGGATGTTCTTCATGAACTGCATCAGCAGGAAGATGTTGAACGCGCCGCCGCCGAACCAGCAGGGAATGAGCAGCGGCCTGAACGTGCCCACCCAGCCCAGCTTGTTGAACATCAGGTACTGCGGAATCTGCAGCACCATGCCCGGCAGGCACATCGTGCCGATCATCACGGCGAACCAGAACGAGCGGGTCTTGAACCGGATGCGCGCGAAGCCGAACGCGGACAGGCTGGCGGAAATGACCGTGCCCACCACGCGCACGACCGAGATCAGGATGGAGTTCTTGAAATAGGTCGCGAAGGAATACCTGGCGAAGCCCCTCCAGCCCTCGATGTAGTTGGAAAAGGTGACGGTGCGCGGAATGAGCTGATCGGCGGTGATCATGATCTGGTCGGACGGCTTGAGCGAGGCGGAGATCATCCACAAGAGCGGATACAGCATCAGCAGGCTGAAGGCGATCATGAACGCGTGATAAACCGTCCGTGCGAAAATTCTTTTCAGCTTCATATGCTCTCCCCCCTACTTCTCGTCCTGATAGTACACCCATCCGGAGGACGAGCGGAACACCAGCGCGGTCAGCGCCACAATCACCAGCATGAGGAACCAGGCCATGGCGCTGGCGTAGCCCATGTTGCGGAACTCGAACGCCTGCCGGTACTGGTACAGGCCGAAGTACAGCGTCGAGTTGACCGGGCCGCCGTTGGTGACCAGATAGGCCGAGTTGAACGCCTGCATCGAGCCGATGATGCCGTTGACCAGGTTAAAGAACAGGCAGGGGGTCAGCATGGGCAGCGTGACCTTGAAAAAGCGCTTGACCGGCCCCGCGCCGTCCACAATCGCCGCCTCGTGCAGGCTGGCGGGCACGTCCTTGATGCCGGCCAGGAAGATCAGCATCTGCGAGCCGAACTGCCACACGCCCAGCAGGATCAGGATGTACAGCGCGGTGTTCGGGTTCTTGAGCCAGTTGACCGCCGGCACGCCGAGGGGGGCCAGCAGCCTGTTCACCACGCCGTCAACGCGCCACAGCTGCTTCCAGGTCATGGCGACCGCCACGCCGCCGCCCAAGAGCGAGGGGATGTAAAACGCCGCGCGGTAGGCGTTGGTCAACCGCGTCGCCTTGGACAGGATGACCGCCACCAGCAGCGAAAACGCCAGCTTGACCGGTACCTGAATCAGCGCGAATTTGCACGTAATCTTGAACGACAGCCAGAACTTGGGGTCGTTCGTGAACATCTCGACGTAGTTTTTGATGCCGATCCAGCCCGGTTTGGTCAGGATGTCGTAGTCGGTGAAGGACAGGTACAAGGAGTACACGAACGGATACACCGTGAACAGAAACAGGCCGATCAGAAAGGGCGTAAGGAACAGGTAGCCCGCCGCCAGGTCGTGCCTTTCACGCCGCGACATCCGCCTGCGCCCGTGGGTCTTTTGCATGGTTATTTCTCCTTTTTCGCGTGGGCGTACGCCCCTTTTCTTGTGGCAGGGGAGTCAACTCCCCCGCCGCTGCCACCCCTACCAGTTTTCGCTAAACCCTTAAACGGGTTTCGGGCGCGAAAACTGCAGGGAAGCGATTTCCTCTCCGGGGAATGGGATTCCCCTGCGATTAAATCGCCCCGCGCCCGCCGCGCATGTCGCCGGGCACGATTGAAATTCGAGAGGACTGCGGCCCTCTCGAGCTCTCCCGAGTGGGCTGTCCTGATAGAATGCGCGGCCCGCAAAAGCGGGCCGCAGAGCATGCGCGTCGGGTTATTCGGCGGCCAGTATGGCGTTCATCTGGTCGATGACGGTCTGCGCGGTGGTCAGGAAGTCCTCCTCCGCCACCAGGCGATACTTGACCTGTTCTTCCGTCTCGTAGAACACATCCCAGGCTTCGCCCGTCTTGGCCGGTTCAGGCTTGTAGATCGGAGACACGTGACCGTCCTCCAGATAGCTCAGGAATTCGCTGACCTTCTTCTGGGACGCATTGAAGGAGGGCTCCAGATACTCGCGAATCGCGCTGCTGATGGGCATGCCGCGATCCATGCCGCAGATGTCATAGGTCTTGGGGTCGTTGGCGAAGTAATTCAGGAACGCCACGGCGAGGTCAGGGTTCTTGGTACCCGCGGTCACGCTCCAGAGCATGTTGGGCTTCATGAAGGAAGCGGGGGTCTCAGTCGCGGAGGGTGCGGTAAACATCCCCAGATCCATGCCGGTCTTGCTCTCCAGCGGCTCAAGGAAGTTGCTGTACTGACCCACGCACCACAGCACGTTCTCGCTCAGGTTTGCCTCGTCAGAATCCTTCACCGGGTCGTCAATCTTGACGAAGTAGCCCTCATCCTGACCCTTGCACAGGAGTTCGAAGTACTTCACCATCGTCTCGGCAGTAAAGCCCACGCTCTTGCCGTCGTCGGCATACTTCTGCTGACCCATCGTGCGGGTGAAATGGTCAAAAGACATGCAGTTCGTCTTCTTGCCGGTCTTCTCATAGACCGCCTTGCAGACCTCGAGGTACTCGTCGAGGGTGGGGGCTTCGCTGATGGTCACGCCCGCCTCGGCCAGCGCGGCCTTGTCATAGATGAAAGCGGGGGCGTTGGTGCCAGTGACCAGAGCCACCATCCTGCCGTCGCTCGCGTTGCCGGCAGACAGCGTGGTCTCGGACATGTTCGTCAGGTCGAGCGCGCCGCTCTCCACATAGGAATCGAGGTCGAGCAGCAGGCTCGCGTCGGCGTAGGAATTGACATAGGCATAGTCCATCTGAATCACGTCGGGCAGGTCGTTGCCGGCCGCCTGCGTGCTCAGCTTGCTCCAGTAGTCGCCCCAGCCGGTATACTCCACGTCGATCTTCAGGCCGGGATACGCCTTCTCGAACTCCTCAACCAGCTGCGTGGTCTGCGCGTGGCGGGTGTCATTGCCCCACCAGGCGATGCGGAACTTCTCGCCGGAGTAGTCCTTCTCCTCGGCGACCGCGCCCACGGCCAGACTGCCCGCCAGCAGCGCACCGGCCAGCGTCAGCGCCATCCGTCTCATCCATTTCTTCATGTTCTTTCCCCTTTCTTTCGCGGGCGATCATCTTGCCGCCCTCGTTGTGCCTATATTATACAAAAAAGCGGTGCATCTTTACAATCGTCATTTCGGCGCGTTTACTCCAAATTACAGTGCGGTTCACATTCAAAGTCGGCAGGCTGAGCCTGCAGGCGGTGCTAGCGCCGGCCACACGAATCCTTCGGCCATAGATTGGAGCCTCAGGATTCTTCGTGATCGGAAGACTCGAGGGACTGCCCCATAACCTGCTGCCGCCGGACAACAGACGAAACCAGCCGCCATAGATTGGAGCGGCTGATTTCTTCGTTTACCGAACCCCTCCGCCCGCTCCGCCCGTCTCCCTCCCGCGCCCCTTTCGGGGAACCGCGTCACAATTCAGAAAATGTAGTGCGGATCAAAGTGCTTTTCGGGAGAGCTCGAGAGGGGCTTTTCTCAGAAAAGCCGCCTCTCGATCGTCTCCCCCGCCTCGAGCTGGTATTCGCGCGGGGTTTTGCCGGTGTAGCGCTTGAAGACCTGATAGAAGTACTGCACGTTGTTGCCCAGGCCGATCTGCCCGGCGATTTCGTAGACCCTGTTGTCGCCCGCCCCGCGCAGCAGGGCCATGGCCCGCTCCATGCGCACCTTGAGCAGGTACTCACCGAACTTCATGCCCTCCTGCCGAAGGAACCGCTTGCCCAGGTGCTGCGCGTTGACGTGAATCACCTGCTCGGCCACGTACTGCAGCGTCAGGCCGGGCTGGTCGTAGTGCTCGTCCGCGAAGCGCACCGCCTGATCGACCACGCTCTCGTTCTGCTCGGCCGCGCGGTAGATTTCGCCCAGCAGCTCGGCCACCCGCTCGTAGGGCTGGTCGTCCTCGATCACCCGCGCGATGCTCCACAGCGGCGCGCGCCCGGACAGCAGCGCCTCGTGCCGCGCCATGAGCAGCGTCGCCGCTTCGCTCAGCAGGCTCAGGTCGCGATAGGGCGCGAACGCCTGGCGCACCTGCTCGCCGGTAAAGCGCCCGCCCCGGTCGGGCTGCAGCTCCATCAGCTCCGCGCACAGCCGCGCGACCGCCCTCTTGCGCTGCCCGCGGCGGTAGATCATGCCGCTCTTTGCCCGCTCGACCTCCTCGGCGCACCGGGAAAGCGCGCGCTCGAGATCCTCCTTTCGGCAGGGCTTGAGCAGGTAGTCGGTCACGCCCTGCCGCAGCGCCGACTGCACCAGCGGAAAGTCGTCGTAGCCCGACAGCACCGCGCACACCAGCTCGGGCGCCATCTGCCTGGCCTGGCCGATCAGCTCCAGCCCGTCCATGACCGGCATGCGGATGTCGGTCAGCAGGATGTCCGGCCGCTCGTCGGTAATCAGCTGCAGCGCGTCCAGCGCGTTTTCGCAGCTGCCCAGCAGCCTGAGCCCCAGCCCTTCCCAGTCCAGCAGCGCGCAGATGCTCTCCCGCACGCGCGTCTCGTCGTCCACCAGGATCACCTTATACATGCCAGTCCCCCCGTTCCCTTCTCGATCTTTTCGGGCACGCGAATCCACACCTGCGTGCGGTCGTCCACCCGGTGAAACTCCAGCCCGTACCGCTCCGAAAAAGCGATGCGTATGCGCTGATCGATGTTCCGCAGGCCGATGCCCGTACCCCGGCTCTGTGCCGCCCCGTTTTCAAGACGCGTCAGTATGTCCTCGTCGATGCCCGAGCCGTTGTCCTCCACCACGATCACCGCGTCCTTGCCCTCGCGCCGCGCAAACACCCGGATGCGGCAGGTATCCAGCATTTCCTCCGCCGCGTAGTGCACCGCGTTCTCGACGATCGGCTGAACGGTCATGCGCGGCAGAGCGATCTCCATCAGCTCTTCAGGTACCTCGCAGGCGTACTCCAGCCGCCTGCCGAACCGCGCCCGCTGAATCTCCATGTAGTCGCCGGTCAGCTTCAGCTCGTCGCGCAGCGTCACCGTGGTCTCGCCCCGGTTGATCGAGGCCCGCAGGATGCGCGCAAGCGTCTCGGTCATGCGCGCGGTCTCCTCGTCGCCGTGCTCGTAGGCCACCCACACGATGGTGGACAGCGCGTTGAACAGGAAATGCGGCCGAATCTGCTGCTGCAGCTGGCCATACTGCGCCTCCTTGAGCAGCACCATGCGCTCGTAGTTCTCGTCGGTCAGGCGCTTGTGCTCATAGGCCATGCGGTCGAAGTGGCGGTGCAGCCGGCCGATCTCGTCCCTGCGGCCGACGTACTGCTCGCTCTTCTTCAGGTCGGGCAGCTCGCCGTGCTGGTATGCGTCAAACTTGTCCAGCAGCCGCTCCAGGTGCCGCGCGATCCCCCGCACCAGCAGCGCGCTGACGATCAGCCCGATCACGCCCGCCAGCACGGTCAGGGCCACCGAGCGCCGCGCCGCCTGATCAATCGAGCGCTGAATCCGCCCGTACGGCATGGCCGCCAGGAACCGCCAGCCCCGCCGGCTCTCCTTTTCCACGATAAACCGGTCGCCCTCGATGCGCCAGCCGGTCTGCCCGGGCGCGCTCAGGCCGAGCCCCGTGCCGTCGTACAGGCACTCGCCCTCCACCCAGACCGCCGCGCTCAGGTCGCTTTCGCCGCCCATGCACCGCCTGATCAGCCCCTCCATGTCCACCTGCGCGATGATCGTGCCCAGGTGCTCGAGCGTCAGGCCCTCCCACTGGCGAATTTCGCGCGTCATGAACAGCTTGCCTGCGTCCACCGCAAAGCACATCGCCCCATTCGCCTCGATCGCCAGCGCGTTGAGCCGGTCCTTCTGCTCCAGAAAGACCATGCTGCTGGTCGTGCTCGTGTTGGTGTCCTCGCGCACGTTGATGTGCAGCCTGCTCAGGTTCATGTCGTCGTACAGGTGCGCCGCCAGGCCGTTGCGCAGGTTCATGCAGGAGACCAGCCAGGGCATCGTGCCGGTCGTCGTGTCCTTGAGCTTCACCAGCTCCTCCTGTATCGACCGGTCGCCGATGATCGACAGCGTGAGCTCGTCCATCCGCTCCAGCTGCGTCTCCACCCGCTCCACGTAGGAATTCAGCGTCTTCGAGGTCATGACGTACAGCTGCTCGTTGTACGCGCGATAGGCCATCGACCGGCTGGCGAACTCGCCCGCCAGCAGCAGACTCAGCAGCAGTCCCAGTATCAGCACAATCTTCCCGCACAGGCTCCTGTTCTGAAACCATCGCGCCGCCCAGTGCTTCTTTTTCATGGTATTCCCCGCTTTTTCCCCATTTTTCTTCACTATAACACACGCGCGCCCGCCCTGCCAAGTCTCTTTTCCATTCCTCTCCAATTAAAACTCTTTGCTCTCGTTTTTGCACTGGCCGCAGATTCTGCGATACGCTTTCGCTATCGCCGGAGGCTCCGGTATAGGAAATAAGTGGTTGACAGCTGTCACACAATGGAGTATACTGGCCTTGTCAACCGGTTGACAGCTGTCACACAAGGAGGTTTTCCGCTATGCCCAAACAACCCGTCATCCTGCAAAAGAGCGAGTGGATTATCCTGGAGAAGCTCTGGGAAAAGCCGCGGTCGCTGATGCAGCTGGTGCATGCCCTGCAGAGCGAGACCGGCTGGAGCAAGAGCACGGTCAACACGCTGCTCGCCCGCATGCTGGACAAGGACCTGATTGCCTGCCGCGAGGGCGAACGCGCCCGGCTCTACTCCCCCGCGATCGACCGCGAACGGGCCGCGCTGGACGAAACCGAAAGCCTGCTGACGCGGCTCTATCACGGCTCGGTCAGCCTGATGATGAGCACGCTGGCTCGGAAAAAGCCGTTTTCCCGGGAAGAGATCGCCGAGCTGAAGGCGCTTTTGAAGGAGCTGGACGAGCCATGATCGCGCGGCATCTATTCGCATGTACGGTGCTGATGCTCTGCGTGCTGGCGCTTCGCGCGCTGTTCGGCAGGCGTCTGAGCGCCCGCGCCCGATATGCGCTGTGGCTGCTCGTGCTCATCAGGCTGTGCTGCCCGATCACGCTGGGCCAGAGCCGGGCGAGCGTGCAGCGGATCATCGCGCCCCGCCCGTCCGTCCAGGTATGGGTCGAAGCGCCCGCCTCCTCCCTGCCCGTCGTGCAGAGCGCGCCTGCGGCCTCCCCAGAAAGAGCCGGGGCGACAACCGCCTCTCTTCCGATTATACCGCTTCTCTACGCGCTGGGCGCGGCGTCGGTGGGCGCGTGCCTGCTGACCAGCAACCTTCGCTTTGCCGTCCGGCTGCTCAGGAGCCGCAGGCGAATCCGCGTGCCCGGCTGTCCGCTGCGCGTATACGCAACCGGCTTGGTGGACGCGCCTTGCCTGTTCGGCCTGTGTCCGCCGAGCATCTACCTGCCGGCCGCTCTTTCCTGCTCCCGCCGCTCGCTGCGGCACATGCTGGCGCACGAGGTCTGCCACGCGCGGCACCTGGATTTCTTCTGGGCGCTGTGCCGGTGCCTGCTGTTGTGCGCGTACTGGTTCCACCCGCTCGTCTGGCTGTGCGCCCGGCTGTCCGCTCAGGACGCGGAGTGCGCCTGCGACGAGTCGGCGATTGCCCTGCTGGGCGAAAAGCACCGCCGTGCCTACGCCCACACCCTGCTTATGCAGCTTGCCCGCCCGGCGCGCCGAACCTCGCCCTGCCTGGCGACTGCCTGGAAAGGAGATTTTCACGCCATGAAACGACGTTTTACGCAGCTGATTCATCATCCCCGCACGCTCAGGCGCACCGCCTGCGCGCTGACCGCCCTGCTGCTTCTCGTCTGCCTGGGCACCTTTACCGGCGCGCCGCTGGCCGAATCGCTGAGCGAAATCCCGGCCTCCTCCACGCCGCTTCCCATGGTCTCGTCCACGCCCGTTCCCGCCAAGGAATCGCTTCCTCCCGCCGTCCCCGATACGGCCATCTTGCTGCTGGCCGAGGCCCCTGCAGACGGCTCCGTCAGCCTGAAGGTAGCCCCCTCCTGGCTGGGTTCTCAGGCTTACTTCGCGCCCCACGACGAGGCGCTGGACGCGCTGTTTGCCTCGCTGAGCGAAGGAACCGCGCCCGCCCCCGACTGGCGCAAGTCAAAGCGCGACGCGGGCTTCTCGCTGTGTGACGGCCCGCGCGAACTGGCCGCCTTCACCGACGGCGCGCTGATCGAGACGCTTGCGGACGGAACCGAGCGGCTGTATCAGGCGGATGAGCTGTTCGCCCGCGCCTGCGGCCTGCTGAGCGAGCGCCTGCATTATGGCGCAGTCGACCCGGCCGGTCTGACCGGCCTGAGCGCGGCCTCGCTGTACCGCAGCGGCGCGGAGGAAGCCCGTCTGACCGACCCGGCCGCCCTTTCCCGACTCGAAACGCTGCTGACCGGCGCCCGGTCGATCACCCAGCCCGCCTGCCCCTTCGGCCCGGCGACGCTGAGTCTGACGCTTTCGAGCGGCGAGGTCGTCGTGCTCAGTCTGGCGACGGACGGCTGTCCGATCTTCCTGACCGACGGAACGTACTATCAGGCCCAGGGCGACCTGGCCGCCTGCTTCGGCTAAGCAATCGCACGGGAGCGGATCGTCCCGGTTCGCTCCCGCCCTTTCAGGAGGCACTATGGAGCTCAAGCAACTTTCCTATTTCGTGGCCGTGGCCGAGGAAGGCAGCATCACGGCCGCCGCGCGCAGACTATACATTTCCCAGCCCCCGCTGAGCACGCAGATGAAGCTGCTGGAGCAGGAGCTGGGCTGTCAGCTGTTCGAGCGCGGGCGAAGCGCCATCCGCCTGACCGAGCAGGGCGCGATACTCTACCGCCACGCGCTGACCCTGCTCGAAATCAGCCGGGCCGCCCGGGACGAGGTGCTTTCCAGCACCGGCGAGGTGCGCGGCACGCTGCGGCTGGGGGTGGTGTCGTCGGTCGTCTCCTCGCACGGGGCCGACTGGATCGCCCGCTTCGTTCGGGCCTGTCCGCAGGCGCGCGTCGAGGTCTGCGAGGCCAACACCTATGAGCTGCTGGAAAAGCTGCGCAACCGCGCCATCCAACTGGCCATCGTGCGCACGCCCTTCCGCGCCGACCGGGTCAGCTGCCGCAGTCTGCTCTCCGAGCCCATGGTCGCCATCGGGCCCGCCGCGATGCTGCCGGAGGCCGAGGTCACGCCCCAGGCGCTCGCCGCGCTGCCCCTGATCAGCTATCGCCGCTGGAAAAGCGTGCTCAAGCAGTACTTCGACGAGGACGGCCTCTCCCCCGCCTTCCGCTGCCTGTGCGACGACGCGCGCACCGCGGTGCGCCTGGCCGAGGCGGGCCTTGGCGTATGCATCGCGCCCCAGTCCGCCGCCACGCAGGGCTCGCAGTCCCTGGTCTCCCGCCCGCTCACCCGCCCCATCCGCTCCGAGGTCGTCCTGGTCTCCCCCGAGGACGGCCAGCTTTCTCCCGCCGCCCGCCGCTTTGCCGAGCTGCTCGAGGAAAAAGAGGCATAGCAAAAACCGCTCCCCGTCAGGCAGCTTGCCCGGCAGGGAGCGGTTCCTTTTTTCAGGCGGGCTGTATCGGCTTGCACACGTCCACCCAGTCAGCGTATCCCGAATAGCGCTCCATCTCCTCGATGGTCAGCTCGATCGCGCTGTGGCTGCTTCCGCAGGCCGGGAACACCGTCTCAAAGCGCTTCAGCGACTCGTCCAGGTACACCGTCACGCCCTCATTCACCGCGAACGGGCACACCCCGCCCACCGCGTGGCCGATCATCTCCGCCGCCTCGTCCGGCGTGAGCATTTTGGCCTTCGCGCCGAAGCGCGCCTTGTACCGCGCGTTGTCCACCTTCACGTCCCCCGCCGTCACGATCAGTATCGGCTTTCCGTTCACCAGAAAGGACAGCGTCTTGGCAATCCGACAGGGCTCGCAGCCCAGTGCCTGCGCCGCCAGAAGCACCGTCGCGCTCGACTCGTCGTATTCCAGTATCCGCCCCTCCATGCCGTACTGCCTGAAAAACGCCCACACCTTCTCAATCGACATTCGTTTTTCCCCCTTGTTTCACGTCTTCGCGCTCAGGCAACTCCGCCCCGCGCACCACACCATCATACCACCCGCATGTGAACATTTCAAGTACCGGGGGCACGCCGGGGAGGCCGCCTTTCTGCCGGGCAGTGCCCGGACCCACTTGCTGCCGCGGAGCGATAAGCTCGGCTGTTCATCGGCAAATGCTGGCAAGGCCACGTCACGTCTTTTGCCCCTCTCGAGCTCTCCCGAAAAGCACTATGATCCGCATTACATTTTCTGGATTGTGATGCAGTTCCCCGAAAGGGGCGCGGGAGGGAGACGGAGACCGTCGCGAAATGCCGCCCCTGAAAGGGGAGGTGCCCGCAAAGCGGGCGGTGGGGTTCCAAACGAAGACCCTGAGGGCTTCAATTTATGGCTCTCAGGGTCGTGTTAGGATGCGCGGCAGCAGATGAGTGTAGGCACTGCCTGATCGACAGAAAATTCCCCGGAGATTCTCCGGGGAATTCGCAGAATTCGGGGAGTCCAATCTATGCTCCCCGAATTCGTCGCCCGAATCGGCGGCAGCAAGTGGAACCGGGCACTGCCCGGCGGCAGCTAGTGGCCGTCGGCCCTGCCGACTAGCCCTTGACCGCGCCCAGCATGACGCCCTTGACGAAGTAGCGCTGCAGCAGCGGATAGATGGCCAGGATAGGCAGCGTGGCCACGACGATGGTAACGTAGCGGATCTGGATGGAGACGGCAGCCTTGTCGCTGGAACCCGCGGTGTCGCCCATGAGCTCGCCGGAGGACTGGATCAGCACGCGGCGCAGCAGCACCTGCATGGGCATGAGCTTCTCGTCGCTGAAGTAGAGCAGCGCGGTGAAGAAGTTGTTCCAGTGGCCCACGGCGTAGTACAGCGTCAGCACGGCCAGCGTGGGGGTAATCAGGCGCACGGCGATGCGGCCGAAGGTCTGCCAGTCGTTCGCGCCGTCGATCTGCGCGCTTTCGATGACCTCGTCCGGAATGGCGGAGAAGGCGCTGCGGCAGACCATGACGTTATACGTGGACAACAGGCCGGGGATGATCATGACCCAGCGGGAGTTGTAGAAGCCCAGGCTGGTGTTGAGCAGATAGGACGGGATCATGCCGCCCGAGAAGTACATCGTGAAGGCGATGAAGAAGTTGAAGAAGCGGCGCGGGCCGAAGGTGGGCCTGGACAGCGGATAGGCCGCGATGGCCGTGGCGACCAGGTTGAAGGCCGTGCCCACGACGGTGTAGAAGATGGTGTTGCCGTAGGCGGTCCACAGGCCCTTCTGGCTCATGACCTGCTTGTAGCCGGCGAGGGTCAGCTCCTTGGGGATCAGGAAAACCTCGCCGCGGTAAATCGCCTGCGAGCCGCTGATCGACACGGCGACCACATACAAAAACGGGTACAGCGTCACCACAAAGGCGACGAACGCCATCACATACACGATGGTCATAAACAGGCGATCCGAACCGCCGGAGAAGGCTTTGACTTTCTTTTTCACGGGTATCCTCCTCCCTTACCACAGACTGCTGTCGGTCAGCTTGCGGCAGACCTGGTTGGCAATGAAGACGAACGCGAAGTTGATCACCGAGTTGAACAGGCCGACTGCCGAGCCGAAGCCGTAGTTGTTGGACTCGATGCCCTTGCGGTAGACGTAGGTGGACACCACGTCGGCGGTCTCGTAGACGGCGGGGCTGTACATCAGGAAGACCTTTTCAAAGCCCACGCTCATGATGCCGCCCAGCTGCATGATGAAGAGCATCACGATGGTCTGGGAGATCATGGGGATGGTGATGTAGACCATTTCCTGGAACTTGGTGATGCCGTCGATCTTGCCGGCCTCGTAGAGACTGGGGTCGATGCCGGTGATGGCGGCGATATAGATGATCGAGTTGAAGCCGAAATTCTGCCAGACGCCCGAGCCCACGTACAGCGTGCGGAACCAGGCGGGATTAATCAGGAAGTTCACCGGCTCGCCCCCCATCCTGACGATGAGGTCGTTGACCAGGCCGTGGTTCATGCTGAAGAAGTTGTTGATCATGCCCACCAGCACCACCGTAGAGATGAAGTGCGGCAGGTAGCTGACCGTCTGCACGACGCGGCGCACCTTACTGGAACGGATTTCGGTCACGCAGATGGCGAAGAGGATCGGCAGCGGAAAGCCGAAGAGGATCGAATAGATCGAGATGAGCACGGTGTTTCGCACGGTGCGGAACGCGAAGGGCGACTTGAAAAACTGAATGAACCACTTCAGGCCCACCCAGTCGCCGCCGTAGATGCCGTGACCCGGCTTGAACTGCTTGAAGGCGACGATCGCGCCGGTCATGGGCACATAGCTGAAGACGACGTAGTATACGACGATGGGCAGAAACATGAGCAGCAGGAACTTGTCCCGCTTGAACGCCTTGGCAAGGCGCGCTTTCCAGCTCCTTTTGGGCAGAGATGGACTGGCTGTGCTCACAGCAACCCCTCCTTATTTAGTGTATCTTTGCCGGAAAAGCAGCCGGCTGAAAAGGGCCGCGGGCAGGCAGCAAGCTACCCGCCCGCAGTCCATGCTGGTGTTATTCGGCGGCGGCGCGATCCGCGACGGCCTGCTTGACGGCGAGGAGCTCATCCACGCCCATGGCCTTGACGGCGCTGACGTAGGAATCCCACTCGTCGAGGGAGCGGGTGCCCATGATGAAGCCGGTCATCTGCTCGTCGAAGTAGGTCTCCAGGTCGGTGTTGTAGGCGTTGACGATCTCGTTCTCGTCGTCGTTCATGTAGGAGTAGCCCAGGGTGGGGTTCTTCACATAGGGGGCCATTTCGTCGATGGCGGCGCGCACCTGGTTGCACTGCTTGGAGCCGTAGAGCTGATAGGCGTTCGGAAGCGCCATGCAGTTGTAGCCGCAGTTGCCCAGATAGTTGTCCTTGTCGGCATAGTAGACGTCGGTGAACTGATACTCGCCGTCCACGATGTTGTAGTCGACGCCCTCGATGCCGTACCAGGTCAGGATGCCCACCTCTTCGCTGAACAGGTAGTCCAGGAAGGCGAACGTGGTCTCGGGATCGGCGCAGGTCGAGGTGATGCCGAAGCCGCCGCCGGAGTAGACGTTGCGGCCCCAGCAGACGGGCTGATCACCGGTGCCCGGGCCTTTGATGGCCATGGGAACCATGATGGGCTCGTCCACGTTGAACTGCCAGTCGGGATCGATGGTCTGGGAATAGCCGGTGCAGTTGGAGACGAAGTGCAGGGTCGCGCCGTTCTGGTTGGCGGTGTACAGCGCGGTCTGGGTGTCGTAGTTGGCGGTGGAGAACTCGTTGTAGATCAGGCCGTCGGCGTACGCCTTGTGCGCCCAGGTCAGGAAGTCCTTATAGCGGTCGTCGATGGCGGTGCAGATGACCTTGCCGTCCTCGAGCATGTAGTTGCCCTCGCCGCCCAGGCCCCAGTACATGCGCATCAGGCCAATCATGCCGGCGCGGATGAACAGCGGAACCTCGTCGGTCGCGTCGCCGTTGCCGTTCATGTCGTTTTCCTTGACCTTGTACAGGTACTCGGTCAGGGAATCGATGTCGGTGATGTCGGCGGCGGTCATGCCCAGATGCTCAAGATACAGGCGGTTGACCATCATGCAGCGCATGTTCGCGTCGGCAGGGGTCAGGGTGGGCACGTAGTACATGCCGCCCGCGGGGGTGGTCAGGGAGCCCTTCAGGGTCGGATACTTCTCAAAGTGGTGCTTGATGTTGAAGCCCAGGGTCTCATAGTACTCGGCCAGGTCCAGGAACAGGCCGGAGTTGGCGTAGGACATATCGGTGTCCGCACCGGGCAGGCGCACGATGTCGGGCAGGTCCACGCCGGCGGCCAGGCGGGGCTTCACGGCGTCGTTGTAGGCGGAGTTGTCCAGGATCTCCATGTCCAGCTCGATGTTGGCGTTCTTGAGCACCTGCTGCCACCAGGTCATCTCGCCGAAGTTGTACTGCAGAGAGCCGGAGTTGGTGGTCAGGATGGAGATGGTCTTGGTCTCCTCGGTCACGGGGGCCGTGCCGTCATAGGCCAGCGCGGACGGAACCACGAGCAGGCACACGAGCAGCAGGCAGACGATTTTCTTCATCATGTGGGGTATCCTCCTTGTCAGAAATGAGACTGCGGCCGCAGGCTGCGCAGACCGGCGGCATTCGGGAGAGGTGATCACGTCCCCTTCTGTTTCCGATTATACCTCCGTTTTAACAAAAACGTCAATATACAAATGGTGACAGCGCCCGCCGTCACCATTTGTACACCGTTTTTTCACGGAATTATGCGCTTTTGTGCCACTCGCTCGGGGTACATCCATAAATTTTCACAAAGGCGCGCTTGAACGTGGGATAGCTCAGCAGGCCGATCTGCTCGCCGATCTGCTGGAAGTTCAGCGTGCCCTCTTCAATCAGCTCCAGCGCCCGCGCCATGCGCAGCTTCATCAGGTAGTCCGAGAAGGTCTCGCCGGTCTGCGCCTTGACCGCCTTGGAGATCAGCGTGCGGTGCATGGAGAAGTGGTCGGCCAGGAAGTTGACCGACATCTCGGGGTTGGCGAAGTTTTCCTCGATGTAGCGGCAGATGTCGCCCGCGGTCTCGGCGGCCACGCTGGGCCGGTCGGCGGTCAGAAAGCGGCACAGCGCCTGAGGAAGCTCGGTCAGCAGCGCGCGAACCTCGGCCTCTGAGCCGCTCTCCTGCACGAGGGCGCGATACCTGAGCAGATAATCGCCCGCGTCGAAGCCGCAGTCCCCCGCCACCTGCACCAGCAGCCACAGCACCGCGTCCGGGTTGTACTCGTCCAGCGCCTCGGCCACCGCCTGCGCGCTCTCCTCCCGGCGGCCCGAATAGACGCGGCTGAGGATCTTGCCCTGCGCCATCGTGGGCAGGGTGAGCCAGCTGCGCTTTTCCTCCTCCAGGCGCTTGCGCAGCGACAGGTAGGCGCCGTGGATGTCCTTCGGGCGGTAAAGCGCGTCCGAAATCACGTGCAGCGCGCTCTGCAGGCGGTTTTCGAGCAGCTCACGCCCGTTTTCAAGCGCCTGCTCGTCGCTGAACCAGTACA
Organism: uncultured Clostridia bacterium; assembly: GCA_934647305.1. Classification (GTDB taxonomy): domain Bacteria; phylum Bacillota; class Clostridia; order Christensenellales; family Aristaeellaceae; genus CAKUFI01. The sequence goes on from CAKUFI010000006.1 coordinate 20,295, forward strand.
GGTACCAGCGCTGCCGGTCCAGTCCGGCGTAGCAGCTGTTCTCGCACTCGGTCAGGTAGCGCTCGGCGGGGGGCGTCTGGTCGTCGGCCCCGGTCTGCTTCGGCGTGCAGGCCACCATCAGGAAGGGCTTGCCCGCGCCGATCCAGGGAAAGCCGTAGCGGATATACTCGCCCTCGAAGTCGAAATCCGGGTTGGTCAGCATGCCCAGGATCATCTCGTTGCGCATCAGCGAGAGAAAGTGCCGCCGCGCCTGCCGCAGGGAGTCGTTTTCGCGGCTCTGGCGCTCGCTCTGCCGGGCGAACGCGTCGACATAGGCGTATATAAATCGGTAGGGATCGTCGATGTCGCGCGTCTCGCCGCCAAAGCGCGTAATCATCTCGTTGACCGGGCGCAGCGACGCCCAGGTAAGCACCAGCGCCAGGAGAGCCGACGCGCACAGCACGGCCAGCAGCAGCGCCGCGTAGGTCAGTATGGTCGCGCTCCGCCCCGCCTCGCGGTAGCTTTCGTAGTACACCGTCGCCTGAAGATCCACGCTCCGGCTCGCGCGGGCAACACTTACAGACTTTGGTCTGTTTTCGTCAAAAGCGACCAGAGTCTGTTTGTTGAACGTCACCTCGCACCCGGTCGCGTGCTCGCCCAGCATCGCCAGAAAGGCCGCGGTCACGTCCTTCTTTGAAAACTGCAGCGCGATCACGGTCTTGTCGCGGCGGCCGTTGAAGTCCTGCAGCGTCATCAGGCAGACGTCCTCTCCGCGAGGCGTGAGCACGGCGGGCGCGGTGTAGCCGCCCGAGGCGTCGATGCTGAAGTCGCTCGAATAGACCTGCCGCCAGCGGTTGAGCGTGTACCAGCCGGTTTTGCTGATGACGCTGTTCATCGAGGGGGTGATGATGACGAGGTCGTCCAGCAGCGGCTGCGAATAGACCTTGCCGGCCAGGTCGCTGACCACCTCCAGGCGCTTGAGCCCGGTGAATTCATCCTCATAGGCCTTGGCCACGTTGCGATAATGCTTGTACCAGGTCGCGCCGAAGATGCTGTTGCCCACCCGCACCGCCGACTGCATGTGCTGCTCCAGGTAGATGAACGCGCGCTCGGTCTCGTGCTCGAGCTGGCGGTTCCAGTCCGCCTCCTCCCGCTCCACGCTGCGCGCGTACGCGCTGACCACCACAATGCCGCTGAGCACGGCAAAGCTCAGGAAAAACGCGAGGAACGTAACCAGGCTGCGGCGATTGGTGTAGCGCTTCATGTCGGCTCCTTTCAGGGAACGAGAGAAGGAACGTTCGAGAGGCGGCTTTTCTGAGAAAAGCCCCTCTCGAGCTCTCCCGAAAAGCACCTGCAAGAAAAACACTGTACTTCTCAGCCTGCGTGGTTTTTGCAAGCAGAGATACTCGGGGCGGCTCCTCAAAGCGAACAGAACGCCCGATCTGTTTCGCCGCGAGAGGCGAATTGCGTTCTCGAGGCAAACGTCGCTTTGCTTATGTAAGTGCAACCGGATGGGTGTTGCCTCCGGCAGCGGAAGCGCCCCGAACGCCAAGCCTCTGGAGGTAGATTGCCGCCTCAAGACAGGCCCTATCCGCTTATGTTAACATAACCGTATGGGCGTTGCCTTCGGCAGCGGAAGCGCTCCGAATACCAGGTCGCGGAAATTGCCGCCTCAAACGGACGCGGCTCCCATCCTGCGCGCAAACCGGCGCGATTCTGACCCGATAGAGGCCGAAAAAGCGCGCATTTCGTCTCGATTTCGCCCCTTAAAATGAGGGCATGGGGAGAGAGCGCCGCCCCCTCCCCGAAAAAGCGTCAGGTCTTGTCGGTCTTGTGCCAGGTTTCAAACAGCGTCTGCCACACGTCCAGATGCGCCTCGCAATCCAGGTAGTGCGGGAAAATCTGCTCACCGAAGCGGCTGGCCGCACTTTCGTAATTGGGCCTTACTTCCTCGCAGAAGGCGCGCCATTCCTTCATCCACGCGTCCTCGTTCTGCAATGTGACGCTTCGCGCCTCGAAGCCCGCGAGGATGGCCTCTTTGCGCTCGCCCTTCGCCAGCTCAATCCCGGTGAGCCGCTCGTTGGGCACGACCGGCAGGTACTCGACCGCAAGGCCTTCCTTCACTTCCACGCGCAGCATCAGGCCGCTGTGCCAGTGCGGGTGCTCGAGGTAGTGTACGAAGTTGAAGTTGCCCGTGCCGTACACGATCTGACCGCCGTGGTAGGTTTCATGGCAGCCGACGCAGTGGCTGTGCTGGCAGAGAATCAGGTCGGCCCCGGCGCGCACCATGGCGCGGCAGGCCTTGCGCAGGCGGGGCGACGGGAACTGGCTCTGCTCCTTGCCGCCGTGATACATGACGATCACGTAATCGGCCTTCGCCTTCGCCAGGGAAATATCCTCCATCGTGTCGAAGGGATCGAAGGGGTTCGCGCCGTAGTGATGCGGCAGGGCGTAGCTGTACTCGTGCTCGCACACCGCCAGGATCGCCGCGCGCACGCCGTCCTTTTCAAGGTACACGGCCCTGCGGGAGTCCTGATCGTTCTCGCCGGTGCCGAAGGGGATCATGCCCGCGTCCCGAATGGCCTGCTCGGTCTCGCGCATCGCCGCCTCGCCGAAGTCCATGACGTGGTTGTTGCTCATGCCCAGGTGGGTAAAGCCGCACTCGGCCAGCACACGCGCGTGCTCCGGCCTGCCCTTGAGGTTGGGGCCGCACTTGCGGATGGGCGTGTCGGCGTTGGTCAGCGCGCACTCCAGGTTGGCCACAGCAAAGTCGGCCGCGCGGAGGGCCGGAAGGGTATCCCCCATCAGCTCGGCGCAGTCCTGCCGGTCAAAGGTAGCGGTCGTGTACTCGGTGGGTACGATGTCGCCGCAAAGAATCAGCTTCATATAATTACTTCCTCCATCCGGTCAGTCGGTCGAACACCGGCCAGGCGTCCGCCGCGTAGAAGCGATGGCCTTCCTTGCCCACGACGTGCTCGAACTTGTCCGCAGCGCCCGCCGCACGATAGGCCGCGCGGGTCACGTCAGCCTGCTCCTTCGCCGAGTCGATCGGAAAGATGCCGTCGTGCTGGCCGCTGACCACGATCATCGGACGGGGCGCAATCAGCGCGCCCAGATCGCCCATGTCGAAGTCCTTCATGATGCCAGGCACGTAATTGCAGATGCAGTGATGCTGCGCGCCGATCGAGGGCAGATAGCCGCAGAACGCGCAGGAGGGCATGGCCGCCGCGATTCGGGTGTCCAGCGCCGCAGCGTAGATGGTGGCCGTGCCGCCGCCCGAGTTGCCCATGAGCGCGATCTTGTCCGCGTCGATCATCGGGAAGTGCGCCAGCACCGTATCGATGGCGCGGGACACGTCCCAGCAGCGCTCGCCGATCAGCGTGCGGCCCAGCAGCATGGCCTGAACCGCCGGCTGGTGGCAAGCGGGGCCGTCGGGCGTACCGCCGCGCTCGCCGAAGCCGCGCTGATCCAGCGCCAGCGCCGCCTGGCCGCGGGCCACGATCTGGCGCGCAAAGTCGCGGTCGCCGCCGTTGATGGTCTCCTCGTCGCCCGGATACTTCGGACGGCCCAGCGAGATATGCATGCCCGTGGCGTGGCCCTGCAGGCAGATGATCAGCGGCAGCTTGCCCTCATAAGCCTTGGGCAGCACCAGGTGGCAACCCACGTCCACGTCCTCCTCGCTCGTGAAGACGAAGCGAATCTCAGTCTTGTCCTCTTCCTCGTGCGTCCACTCGATGCGGAAGTTCTCCTCGCACCTCGTCAGCGGCAGACCCAGCACCTCGGCCAGGCGCGCGCGCGCCTTCTCCTGCCAGGCGGCGAAATCCTCGCCCTCCTGATAGCGATAAGCCGGCTTGATTTCCTTCATCAGATTCAAATGTCTTACCTGCGGATCCAGAGACATACTCATTCCTCCCTTATTTCTGCGTGGTGAACCGCCCTCATTATACCGGGTCAGGAGGGGAAAAGCTAGTACGAATTTGACACGACGTACAGTTTATTGTACGATTTTGACATCGTTTGATAAAATACAGGCGGCGCTTTTTGCACAGGTGCTTGTTCAGCGTCCCGCATTGTGTTATAATCAGCTTACAGGTATTTTTACGGAAAAAAGGTGTGCTGCGCATGAAGCGCCTGAAAAAGATCCTCAAGATTCTGCTGCTCGTCATCCTGATTCCAATCGTTCTCGTGTTCGCCGTTGCGGTGATTCAGGTTATCTGTGAGGGCGGGACGACTGCGCCGCAGGTCACTGACGCGCCGATCTACACCTTCGCGCCCACTCAGATCGACCAGCCAACCGACCAGCTGACAGACGCGCCGACCCCAACTGCCGCGCCCGCTCCGGTTCGGGCAACCGCCCCGACCCAAGCGGCAACCCGGAAGCCCACTGACGCGCCCACTCAGGCAGCGACCGTTGCGCCCACTCAGGCACCCACCGCCGCGCCGACCAAGGCGCCGACCGCCGTGCCAACTCAGGCACCCACCGCCGCGCCGACCAAAGCGCCTGAACCCGAAATCACCACGCCCTACGTCGGCAACGCCAACTCGAAGGTCTTCCACAGCGCGGGCTGCAGCTCGGTCCGAGACATGAAGGCAAAAAACCGCGTGCCCCTGTCCAGCCGGGAATCAGCCATCGAAAAAGGCTACAAGCCCTGCCAGCGCTGCAATCCCTGAAGCTACATCACGCCCAGGCCGCGCGAGATCAGGGTGATGAAGTCCTGCACGTTGGTCACGATGGTGGTGGCGGACAGGCTGCCGCGATCCTGCAGCTTGTTGACCACGAACTCGTCCGCGTCCACGGCGTACAGGTACACGGGGCGCACCGTGCCGTCCGGCAGCACGCGGAAGCTGGGGGTCATGTTGCCCGCGGCGATGGTGTGCAGCATGGTGGCCAGGCAGATGATCGTCGTGCAGCGCTTAATCAGGCCGCGCATGGCGCTCTGGCCCTCGTAGGCGCTGCCGATCACCTCGGGCAGCGGGCCGTCGTCGCGGATCGAGCCGGTCAGCACGAAGGGAATACGGTTCTTGACAATGCCGTACATGATGCCGTTGTCGATGCAGTAGCGGTCGATGAAGGCGGGAATCGAGCCGCATGCGCGCACGCGGTTGATCACGTCCAGGTGGTTGTAATGGCCGTTGGGCTGCGTGCGCTGGGTATAGATGTCCTGGCCAAGCGCCGTGTGCAGCAGGGCGGCCTCGAGATCGTGCGTGGCCAGCGCGTTGCCCGCCAGCAGGCCGTGGCAGTAGCCGTTGTCGATCAGCGCCTGCATCGCCCGCCGCGCGTCATAGTCGAACGCGAACGCCGGCCCCATCACCCACAGGATGTTGCCGTGTTCCCGTTCATAGCGCAGCAGGTTCATCAGCCGGTCGTAGTCGCGCGCGTAGGCGGTCTCGCGGCTGCGCCCCTGCCGGAAGACGAACTGGTCGCGAAGCGCGTCGTCAGGCTGCTCAAAGCCGTGCGCGTGCACGTACACGCCCTCGGAGCCGTCCTCGGTTCGTCCCAGGAACACCCGGTCGCCCGCGCGCAGGTTGCGGTTTTCCACCACGTCCAGCCGCCCGTTTTCGCGCAGCACCACGCTGGAATCCATGCGGCTCTCCCCGGCCAGCCGCCACTCCCCCTTCACCTTGAAATACTCGGGGAACATCGACGTGCTGTGAAAGCCCTCCGGCGCCACGCCGTCCTGCGGCGCGCTCGCGAGGCGCGCGTCGGGCGCTGAGGCAAGGGCGGAAAAATCCGGGCGGCGGTAGGCGGGCAGTTCAAAGCACATGTGACATTCCCCTTTTCTCTCTTTTTTGCATGCAGGCATTTGCATTCCTTCACCTAAAGTGCTTACATGCCTGTTTTTTGCTTGTTTTCTGATGCCTTATCGGAATATGTAATTCATTATATACCACTGTGCCTGAAAAGGCAAGCAAAAAAGGCCCCGGAAAACCGGAACCTTTTCTTTTTACAAAGCCTTACTTATGCTCGACCTTGACCGGCAGGCCGGTTTCCATCGAACGGTTGCAGGCCATGACGAACTCCATCGTGCGCACCGCGTCGGCGTAGGGCGAGCGGATCTTGGAGGGGTCGCCGGAGAGCACCGCGTCCACGAAGGTGCGGTCGCACTGCACGCCGCCGTACGCGCCGTCTTCCTTAATGGTCACGCAGTCCTTTCCGGCCTGCAGGGTGCCGTCGCCCTTGAAGATCAGGCCGTTTTCCGCGTCTTCGTCCTGCTTCACGCCGAAGATGTTCACCTTGCCCAGGATGTAGTGCTCCAGGCGGCAGTCCTTGGCGCTGAAGGTGATCTTGCTGTCGAAGGCCTCGCCGGTCTTTGCGTAGCAGCCGGTGGACAGCGCGCCCAGCGCGCCGTTTTCGAAGCGCACGGAGGTGGTGGACAGATCGTCGGTGTCGTAGTTCACGTGGTCGGTCACGAAGCCGCGCGCGCCCATCGTGTAGACCTCGACCGGCTCGCCCATCATGTAGCGCACCATGTCGAAGTTGTGGATGGTCTGCTCGACGATCTGGCCGCCGGAGCGCTTCTTGTCGCGCCACCACTCGACCTCGGGCACGCCGCCCATGCGCACGCACTCGACGAAGGCGACGCGGTGATTGTCCACGAACGCGCGGGTGTCGTCGACGATCTTGGCGTAGCGGCACTGCAGGCCGACCGCCGTGATCAGGCGCTTCTTCTGAATCTCGTCGCGGATGCGGTAGGCCAGCTCCATGTCCAGCGCGACCGGCTTCTCGATGAACATCGGGATGCCGCGGCGGATGGTCTCAAACTCGATGTCGCCGTGGCAGTAGGGCGGCACGCAGATGAACACCATGTCCGGCTGCACCTCGTCGTACATCACGCGGAAGTCGGTGTAGGCCTTGCCGCTGCCCGCGCGCTCCACGAAGCTCTGCGCGCGCTCGGGAATCAGGTCGCAGAAGCCGGCCAGCTCGATGTCCTTGTAGTCCAGAAAATGTCCCAGATGATAGGTTCCGATGCCGCCGCAGCCGATCATCGCCAGCTTTTTCATATGCGTTTCCTCCTTATATTACATCGCCAGAATGGTATCCAGCGCCTTGACGGTGCTCTCGTACAGGTACTCGGGTGTCTTGGGCATGGCGGAGAGCTCGGCGGTCAGATAGCCGTCGTAGCCCGCCTTTTTCAGCGCGGGAATGACCTTTTCCCAGCGGACGCTGCCCTCGAGCAGGTTCACAAAGTGGCCGGCGTTCCAGCCCGCGCGCGCGAAGTCCTTGACGTGGATCTTCACGATGCGGCTGCCCAGGACGTCGATCCAGTACTCGGGATAGGACAGCAGCACCACGTTGCCCACGTCGAAGTACGCGCCCAGGTTCTTCATGTGCATCTCGTCGATCAGGCCGGCCATCTCCATCGGCGAGAGGAAGAAGTTGTTCCAGACATTCTCAAGGCCGACCTTGACGCCGCCGTTTTCGATGAGCTCGCGGCAGCTTTCCAGCTGCTCGCGCACGTTCTGCCAGGCCTCGGTGATCGAGCAGTCCTCGCCGATGCCGCCCGGCACCACCAGTATGCCGTCCGCACCCAGCGCCCGGGCGCACTCGATCTGCTTCTTCATCAGCACGGGGGCCGGAATTTTGCCGTTTTTCGAGCCCAGCGTGCTGTTGCCCCACTGCGAGCTGGAAATGCTGCACACCGGCAGGCCGGCCCGCTCGCTCATCTCGCGGATATTCGCCAGCTCCTCGTCGGTCGTCTCCAGGCTCAGCGCGTGATTGCCCGCCCCGGGCGCGTCCAGGTTGAGCTCGACCGCGTCAAAGCCAGCCTTCTTGAGCGACACGAACATCTCCTCGAAGCCCACCTCGCTGGGCACGCTCCAGGCATTGAGCGACTTTTTCATTGCACATCCTCCTTTTTCAGGCCCATGGCCTTGCGTATTTTCTGTAAACAGTATATAATACAATGGATGGCGCGTCTATGGAATAACAGTGCGTCCATATGGACGAATCGACTGGATGGTGACCGGATGCAAAACGTCAGCTATTACCGCGAGAGCGCGGAGCACGACAACGCCTGCTCGCTTACAACCCCGCTTCAGGTGAACTGCTGCGGCGTGGCGGCGCTCTCGCACGCCTTTACCAACCACTCGCCGCAGGGGCGCGAGGACTATTACTTCCTGTATATGGCAGAAGGGGCACTGAATTTCCACCTGAACGCGCTGCACACGACCCTGCGCGCGGGCGATCTGGTGATTATTCCGCCGCGCACGCCCTATTCCTATTCCCTGCGCGGGGGAGAAATGGCCTATTACTGGGTGCACTTCACCGGTGCGCAGTGTGACAGTCTGCTTGCCGCGTGCAGTCTGCCGGTATGTACGATCCTGCACCCCGGCTCCGACCCGCAGGCGCACGAGCTGCTGGGCGCGCTGCACCGGGCGTTTTACCTGCGCGCCGGGTGCTTCGAGGCGGAGTCGTGCGGCCTGCTCAGCGTGCTCTTCTCGCGTCTGAGCCGCCTTTTGTCCAGTCAGGCCAGTCCGTCCCGGCTGCAAACCTCGCTCGAGTACATTCACCGCCACTACGCCGAGCCGCTGACCGTTCAGGCCCTCGCCGCGATGGAGTTCCTCAGCCCCAGCCGCTTTACCGCGCTCTTTCGCCGCCTGATGGGCGCGTCGCCGCAGCAGTACCTGATCTCCCTGCGCATGCAGACTGCCCGCGAGCTCATCCGCAGCACCGACATGCCCGTCAAGCAGGTCGCCGCCGCCGTCGGCTATCAGGATCAGCTCTACTTCTCCCGCCTCTTCCACCGCACCTTCGGCCACTCGCCTGTGGAGGAGCGGGGGGGAACGGGGGGAACGCCGGGGAGGAACGTTCGAGAGGCGGCCTTTCTGACCGGGCAGTGCCCGGCCCCACTTGCTGCCGCGAACCCATAAGAAATGCACGCGATATCCAGATGTAGGCAGAGCCACTCGGGTTTTCTGCGCCTCCCCCGGTCCCACCCGGAAAGCACCTGCAAGAAAAATAAAGCAGCATCCTGACCGGCGAGATTTCTACCTATAAATAAAAAGGCGAACGCTCTCCCCCATGCCTGAAAAACGCAGCCCCTCCGAAGTACATGCCTCGGAGGGGTTCGTTATACCTGCACAGCAGGCAAGAAGCGCGCTGCGAAAGACGCAAATTGTCCGTCTTGCAAGTGTTTTCCGGGAGAGCTCGAGAGGCGCCTTTTTCAAAAAGGCGGCCTCTCGAACGTTCCCCAGCCTGGCTAGCCTTTGATTGCGCCGATCATGACGCCCTTGACGAAGTAGCGCTGCAGGAAGGGGTAGATGACGAGGATCGGGACGGTGGAGATGATGACCATGCAGTACTTGACCAGCTCGCGGTCGAACGCCTCGGAGGACTGCGCAGTCACGTCCTTGGCCACGGAGGTTTCCTGTTCGGTGATGAGCACCTCGCGCAGGAACATCTGCAGCGGGTAGAGCGCGCGGTTGCGCATGAACATCAGCGCCGGATACCAGCTGTTCCAGTAGCCCACGCCGTAGTACATCGCGATGACGGCGATGACGGCGGTGGACAGCGGCAGGATGATGCGAACCAGAATCTGGATTTCGTTCGCGCCGTCGAGCAGCGCGGCCTCCTCGAGCGAATCGGGGATGCCCTGGAAGAAGGTGCGCATGATAATCAGGTTGTAGCTGCTGACCAGGTAGGGCAGCACGAACGACCAGGGCGTGTCGTAGATGCCCACCCAGCGCACGACGAAGAACATCGGGATGATGCCGCCTGAGAAGAACATGGTGACCATGATCATCTTCATGGCGACGTTGCGGATGTAGAAGTACTTGCGGGAGACGCAGAACGCACCCATCGTGGTGACGGCCAGGCTCAGGAAGGTGCCGCCGAGGACGTAGCCCACCGTGTTGCGGAAGCCGATCGGGATGCCGACGTTCTGGAAGGCCATCTTATAGCCGTGCAGCGTGTACGGCTTGATGGGCAGCAGAAGCGGCTCGGTGTTGGACAGGATGGCCTTCGCGTCCGAGAAGGAGGCGACCAGGCAGTAATACAGCGGGTACACCGACAGGATCATAAACGCGGTCATGATGACGTAGATCAGGACGTTGACGACCTTGTCGCTCATGGGTTCCTTGATGCGGTTTTCCTTGGGCACGTGCCGGGAGTGGTCGTGACGGTTGATCTTGCTGTAGCTCAGTTTTTTGTCTGCCATACCCTTCGCGCCTCCTTACCACAGGCTGCTCTCGCTGACGCGGCGGGAAAGCGCGTTGGCGGAAAGCAGCAGAATCACGTTGATGACCGAGTTCATCAGGCCGACGGCGGTCGAGTAGGAGTACTGCATCTTGACCAGACCGGTGCGGTAGACGTAGGTGGAGATGACGTCGGCGGTCTCGAAGATCATCTCGTTGTACAGAAGGAAGATGCGATCCCAGCCCAGGCTCATCAGGTTGCCGATGCGCAGGATGAGCAGGATGACGATGGTGGGCGCGATGCCGGGCAGGGTCACGTGCCACATCTGCTGCCAGCGGCCCGCGCCGTCGACCTTGGCGGCCTCATAGAGTGAGGCGTCGATGCTGGTCAGGGCAGCGAAGAAGATGATCGACTCCCAGCCCAGCTCTTGCCAGATGTTCATGAGGATGTAGAGCGGCTGGAAATACTTGGGGACGGAGAACAGGTTGGTCTGCCTGACACCGAACGTGCCCAGCATGCGGGTCAGTATGCCGTTCGAGCGGCAGAAAATCAGCATCAGGGAGCAGACGACGACGGTGGAAACAAAGTGAGGCATATACGTAACCGTCTGAACCACTTTACGGAACGCGACGGATTTACATTCGTTCAGCAGAAGCGCGAAGAGAATCGGGAGTGGGAAGGCGAAGATCAGCATGCCCAGGTTGATGCTCAGGGTGTTGCGGATCAGCCGCCAGAGGAACGTGCTGCTCAGGAAGGTCTTAAACTGCAGAAGACCGACCCATTCGCTGCCGAAGATGCCCTTCATGGGCTTGAAATCCTTGAAGGCGATGATGACGCCATACATCGGCCAGTAGTGGAAGATGACGTAGTAGACGAAAACCGGGAGGAACAGAAGATAGAGATAGGGGTGTGCCTTGATGTTGCGGCCCAGCTGCTTAAAGACGCTGGGGCTCTTGTATCCGGGGCGAATCGTAGAGCCTGCCGTTTTCTTTTGGCTCATGTTCAGACCTCCTGCCTGCATAATACCATTCTCAAGTAGGTTTCACGAAAGAAACGGGTTCGGCCCGACGAGAGCCGAACCCGCTTTTCTTACCTGTTACAGGTTCTCAGCAACGGACGCTGTGCTTTGCGCCTTAGCGGGCGTAGTAGCGATCGGTCGCGGCCTGCTGGATGGCGATGACGTCGTCGATGCCCATCTGGTGCAGCTGCTCCACGTAGTCGTCCCAGTTATCCACGGTGTCTTCGCCGAAGACGATCTGGTAGATCTTGTCGTAGATGAAGGTCTCGATCTCGTTCATCGTGGTGACCTGCTTGGTGGATTCGTCGGCGGTCAGAGAGATGTTGCTGGGCACATGACGCTCAGAGTCGGCGTTGGCGGTCCAGGCTTCCCAGCACTGGGCGTTGCACTCGGCGCCGTACTGCATGTACTCCATCTCGGAGGCGTACTCAGAGGACAGGTTCTGAATGGTGTAGACGTAGCGGATGGAGTTGTACTCCAGCTCGGGGTTGTGCAGGATGTAGTCGGAGAACTGGCGGGTGCCGTCGTCGTTGGTCCAGTGGATCTGCACGATCTCGTTCTTCTCGGGATGCAGCTGATCGACGCACTCGTTCACGCCGAACACCATCAGCTCGGTGCCTTCGTAGCTGTACAGCCAGTCAAAGGCCTTGAACGCCTTCTCGGGGATCTTGCAGGTGGTGGAGATGCCCCAGTACATGGTGTTGCCGCCGTTCTCGATCGGGCGGGCGAAGTGGTTCTTGGTGCCGATGGCCTCTTCGTTCTTGACGGGCGCGGTCAGGCCGATCAGGTTGAAGTCCTCGCCGCAGGCGCTCTTGCCGACCGCGATGCACTCCTGGGTTTCCCAGTTGCCGATGGCGACCATCGCCGAGCGGCCGGAGGTGACCATGGCCTTGGCGTCGGCATGCACGCGGCTGACGCAGTCCACGTCGATCAGGCCTTCGGAGTACCACTGCTTGAGCATGGCCAGGTAGTCCTTGTAGGCCGGCTCGAGCATGGAGTAGGTGACCTTGCCGTCTTCGCCGATCATGAACTTGTTGGTGGTGACGCCCAGCCAGGAGGCCAGGAAGTCGCCGTCATAGTAGTAGGAGCTGGTCAGCTTCTCGAGGGCCAGCGGGATTTCGATGCCGTCGTTCTTGAAGGCGACCAGCATGTCGTGCACCTGATCGATGGTCTCGGGCACGTCGATGCCCAGCTTGTCGAGCAGGTCTTCGCGAACGACCATGCCGGTGTGCTGCATGCCCAGAACCGGGACGCGCTGAGAGGCGGCGCCGAAGCGGTACATGCCTTCATCGGTCATGAAGTTGCGGGTGGCCTGAGCGTCCCAGTTCTTGTGGGCCTCGGTCAGGTAGTGATAGCCGTACTTCTCGATCATGGGGTTCAGGTCGACCAGGATCTTGTCCTTGATCGCGCCTTCCACGCCGCCGGCGTAGTAGGTCTTCCAGTTGCCGGTCGCCCACATGTCCGGAAGGACCATGGAAGCGATGGTGGTCATGAAGTAGGAGCCGTCATCGTTCTCCGGCGGATGAACAAAGGTGAAGTTGAGTCCGGTACGCTTGGCCCATTCGAGGACCGCAGTGTGGGTATCGTAGGTCAGCATGGCTTTCTCCGAGCCCTTTTCCATGGCCATGTAGATCGACAGCGTTTCGGTGCCGTCGCCGATGGGCAGGTCATAGGCCTCGGGGACGTCGTAGATGGCGAATGCGCAGGTGCTCGACAGCACGAGCAGCAAAGCCAGCAGCAGGGATACCAGGGACTTCTTCATAGGGGATACCTCCTCGATATATTTCCAGGGGACGAACCCCGGGAGTTCACCTCTTTGCAAGCCTTCGTTAACTGGTATGAAACGTCCATAAAACCGTGCCGTTATTTACCAGCCATCATGATTCTACACCATATTCTGGGTTTTGTAAAGTCCTTTTGCACAATTCCTTTAACTTTTTTTCACCGTTTCGCCGCTTCCCCTATTTATACGGCGGTTTAAGGCAGAAATATTCAGCACGCGCACAATTTTTCTCGGAAACGTATTGCCTTTTCAGCGCACATATGTTAAAATGCAGTTACCGTTATTTCATTCAAAAAAGGAGGCCCTTATAATGAAAACAACCGCCCGCATGCTCTGCCTGGCCGCCCTGGTGACGGCGCTGACCCTGACCTCCGGCTGCTCCTCCAAGGATTCCAAACAGCCGACTTCCGCCGTGACCGATCCGCCCGCCGCCGCGCAGACCACCGCCGCGGCGACCGAAGAGGCAAAGGCCGAAGCGACAAGCGAGCCTGAAAAGCAGACTGAGGAAAGCAAGCCGCTCAACGACGACACTTCGGTCTCGACCATCGAGGTGGACGACAACGGCTGGATCGCGCTGGCCTGCGGCAACGACTACGTGATGGCACTGCAGAAGGACGGCACGCTGTGCGGCTGGGGACGCAATACCTATGGCCAGGTGGGCTCGGCGACCTACAAGGAGCCCGACGTGAAGGCGGTGCAGCCGGTGCTCGAGCACATCGCCTCCTTCGCCACCGGCGAGCAGCACACCGCCGCGATCGATGAAAACGGCGTGCTCTACATCTGGGGTTCCAACCACTCCGGCCGCCTGGGCGACGGCACCACCGCCGGACGCACCGCGCCCTATCAGAACGCGACGCTGCTTGCCCTGGGCAAAAAGGTGATTTCGGCCGTGCCCGGCATGAACTGCACGCTGGTGCTGCTCGAGGACGGCACGCTGTACGGCTTCGGCTCGAACAGCAAGGGACAGCTGGGCGTGGAGGGCAGCCAGTTCACCCTGCCCGTCGAGGTGCTCACGAACGTAAAGGCCGCCTTTACCAACGGCGAGTTCTCCTTCGCCATCAAAAACGACGGCACGGTCTGGGCGACCGGCAGCAACAAGCGCGGCCAGCTGGGCACCGGCGACACGGAGAGCCTGACCGCATGGACGCAGGTCAAGGTGCCCGAAAACGTGAAGACCTTCGCGCTGGGCGAGGAATTCTCGCTGGCGCTGACCGAGGACGGCGCGGTCTGGGCGGCCGGCAGCAACAAGCGCGGCCAGCTCGGCCTGGGCGTGGACGACGCGTCGGTTGCTGCCTGGACGAAGGTCGCCGACGGCGCCGAGCAGATCTACGCGGGCGTGGAGACCGCCGGCATGCTCAAGACCGACGGCACGCTCTGGCTCTGGGGCGGCAACAAGTACGGCCAGGTCGGCGACGGCACGACCGAGAACCGCAATGCGCCCGTCAAGGTTATGGACGACGTGCAGTCCGCCGACATCGGCGACGCGCACGCCGCCGCCCTCAAGAAGGACGGCTCGATCTGGGTCTGGGGCTACAACAAGTACTTCCAGCTCTGCGACGGCTCGAACGCCGACTCCCTCTCCCCCAGGCAGGTCGTGACGCACTGAGGCTACGTTGGGGAACGCTGGGGAGACGACTTTTCTGACCGGGCAGTGCCCGGCCCCACTTGCTTCCGCGAACCCATAAGAAATGCACGCGGTATCCAGAAGCAGGCAGAGCCACTCGGGTTTTCTGCGCCTCCCCAGACCCCTCACGAAAAGCGCCTGCAATAAGAACTTTGACGATCGGCGAAGGTGATTCTTGCCTGTGATGTAAATGGGACGGGGTATAGCCGCGCCCGTCATACATAACGCCTCCGAGGACGAACCCCGGAGGCGCTTGACTGTTCATGGATTGTTAGCCATCCGACTGCGCGAATCAGCCGCTCTGGTGCCGCAGCACGCTGCAGCGGGCGTACTCGACGACCGGCGTCTGCTCGCCGCGGATCTGGCCGAGCAGCACCTCGGCGGCGCGCTCCCCCATCTGCTCAAACGGGAACTGGGTGGTGGTCAAGGGCGGGTAGAGGTACTCGGAGTAGTTCTCGGTGTTGCCCGCGACGACCGGGAAGTCCTCGGGCACGCGATAGCCCTGTTCAAGCGCAAGGTGCAGCACCCTGCGGGCGGTGTCGCTCTTGTTGGCAATGACGGCGCGGAAATCAGGCATGCGCTCGGCGATCCGCGTGTCCGGGCAGAAGTCCGGCGCAAGGCCGCGCGCGCGCATGGTCTCGGTATAGCCGCGCAGGCGCTCGGTGAGCTCGGGGCCGTCCGCCGCGCCGTCCGGTTCGGGCGCGACGTAGGTGATCTCGCGATAGCCCTGATCGGTCAGGTAGCTGACCAGCGCCTCGATGGCGTTGTAGAAGTCGAAGTACAGGTAGTTCACGTCCGGCAGGCGCGACTGGCCGTGGATGATGACGCAGGGTATGCCCGCCTCGCGCATGGCGCGCACGTCGGCCTCCTCCTCGCAAAGGCGGTTGCCGCTGGGCGGAGCGACGTAGATCACGCCGTCCATGCGCCCGTTCTGGTAGTACTCAAGCTGCGCGCCCTGCGGACAGAGCAGCACCGCGTAGTTTTCCCGTGCGGCGTGGGCGACGATGCCTTCAAGGAGCTTGACGAACACCCGCTCGCCCATCGACCAGTAGGTCACCACACCGAGCGTATGTGCCTGGCGCGCGCGCATGCTGCGGGCGATGCTGCTGGGGACGTAGGCAAGCTCCTGCGCGGCCTGACGCACCCGCTCGACGGTTTCCGGGGCGTATTTTTTCTTGTCGGAGCCGTTGAGGATGTAGGAAACCGCCGAGATACTCACCCCGGCGCGCTGCGCCACATCCCTGATCGTGGGCCGCTTCATGGCAGGTCGTTCTGCCACAGCGCGCCGCTGGCGTCGGAGGGCATGCGCAGATCGCCGCGCGGCGACAGCGTGACCGAGCCGACCTTGGGGCCGTCGGGCAGGCAGCTGCGCTTGAACTGCTGGCTGAAGAAGCGGCGGCAGAATACCCTGAGCCAGGAAAGGATGGTCGCCTCGTCGTAGCGGTCGCCCAGGGCGTGCACGGCCAGACGAAGCACCTTCTTCGGCGGGCAGGCACGGCGCAGCAGGTAGTACAGGAAAAAGTCGTGCAGCTCATACGGCCCGACCAGATCCTCGGTCTTCTGGGAGATGTCGCCGTCCACCGGGGGCAGAAGCTCCGGACTGACCGGGGTGTCCAGTATGTCGAGCAGCACGCTCCTCAGCTCCTCGTCGCCGGCGTGGTCGGCCTCATAGCGCACCAGATAGCGAATCAGCGTCTTGGGGATGGAGCAGTTCACGCCGTACATGGACATGTGGTCGCCGTTGTAGGTCGCCCAGCCCAGCGCCAGCTCGCTCAGGTCGCCCGTGCCGATGACGATGCCGCCCTCCTTGTTGGCGACGTCCATCAGCACCTGCGTGCGCTCGCGGGCCTGGCCGTTTTCATAGGTCACGTCGTGCACGCGCTCGTCCTGGCCGATGTCCCGGAAGTGTACGCGCACCGCGTCGGCGATGGGTATCTCGAGAAAGTCCATGCCCAGGCTGCGCGCCAGGATCTCCGCGTTGGAGCGGGTGCGCCTGGTCGTGCCGAAGCAGGGCATCGTGACCGCCTTGATGCCGGCGGGGTCGAGCGACAGCGCGCGGAAGGCGCGAGCCGTCACCAGCAGCGCGAGCGTCGAATCCAGCCCGCCCGACACGCCGATCACCGCGCACTTGCCGTGTATGTGGCGCAGGCGCTGCATGAGACCCTGCGTCTGGATGGACAGGATTTCCTCGCACCGGCGGTCGCGCGCGGCCGGGTCGCCCGGCACAAACGGCGTGGGACTCAGGCGGCGGGTCAGCTCTGTCTGCTCCATTTTCAGCGAGAAGGGCACGCGCGTGTAGCCCTCCTGCCGCCTGCCGAAGCTGCTCATCCGGCGGCGCTCGGCCTCAAGGTACTGCACGTCGATCTCGGAGATCAGAAAGCCGGTCGTAAACCGCTCGGACTCGGCCAGCATCGTGCCGTTTTCGCAGATCAGGTTGTGCCCGGCGTATACCATGTCCTGACTGGACTCGCCCTGACCGGCGTTGGCGTAGATGTAGCCGCAGATCAGCCGCGCCGACTGCATCGACACCAGGCTGCGGCGATAGTCGCCCTTGCCCACGTTCTCGTCGCTGGCCGACAGGTTGACGATCAGGTTCGCGCCCGCAAGCGCGTGCTCGATCGAGGGCGACTGCGGCACCCACAGATCCTCGCACAGCTCGGCCGCCACACGAAGGGGCAGCTGCTCGCACTCGAAAAGAAGGCGATTGCCAAAGGGCACGTCCTCGCCTAGCAGGCGCACCGTGCGCATCGCGTCCTCGCCCGGCTCAAAGTGGCGCAGCTCGTAATAGACCGAATAGTTGGGGATGTTCCGCTTGGTCGTTACGCCCAGTATGCGCCCGCCCTTGACCGCCGCGGCGCAGTTGTACAGCCGCCCGCAGTCGGCAATCGGCAGACCCACAAACGTCAGAAGATCCAGCTCCTCGCTGGCGCGTTTGATCGCCGCAAGGCCGCTCAGCGCCCCGGCAAGCAGCGTGTCCTGCAAAAACAGGTCGGCCGCCGTGTAGCCGGTCACGCACAATTCGGGCAGCGCCAGCACCTTGACGCGCTTTTCCTCCGCCTCGCGCATCAGCGCAATGATGTTTTCCGTATTATATGCGCAGTCCGCCACCCGCACCTTCGGCGTTCCGGCGGCCACGCGCACAAATCCATCCTTCATATCGCTCATTCCTTCCAGGTCAGTCTCCGTCTATTATACCGCATCCCGCGAAAGAAAACAAACGCTTCCCGGTTAAAGTGAACCCGCGCCGCGCTTCATTCGGGGATGTGTATCGGATTCCGTGCTTTCCTCCCGCGCTTCATTCGGGGTTGTGCATGGCTCGCAGTTCTTTCATCATGCGGATCAATGTGCTTTCCGGGTGGGGTCTGGGGAGGCGCGAAAAGGCTGCGTGTCCCCCGCTTGCTTTTGTTTAGAAACCGCATTGCTTTTCGTCCGGCGGCAGCAAGTGGGGCCGGGCACTGCCCGGTCAGAAAGTCAGCCTCCCCAGCGTAACCCCCGCGTCTCCCCGCACGTAGCGGCGGTTGCCGGCGGGCAGGAGACAGGAATCGCCGTCCTCGGTCACCTCGAGCGGCTCGCCGCCCAGGCTGCTTAGCAGGGTGAACTGGCCTTTTCTGAGCGGCAGGCGCAGCACGCCCTCGCCGTCGCGGTGCCAGTAGACCAGCCAGTCCTCGCCGTTTCTTTCAAAGCGGTAGACGATGACGCGCTCGTCGGGATAAGGCAGGCGCTCGCAGGCGGCCAGCTCGTATTCGCCCGCCTCATTGATGAGCAGGATGTGCTCCTGATCGAGGTTCTTCAGCTCGTCCTTCTGCGCCTGCGTCAGCCAGTTTTTCGCGCGCACGTCCTCCCATCGCCTGAGCGCCTCGAGGATGTCGCCGGTACGCGGGTGCTTTTTGAAGGCGGCCAGATTGCCCATCAGCGTGGCCGGACAGTCCCAGGCGGCGGCGCGGCTGGTGGCGTACTCGAACATGTCGCTCTGCGTGCCGCAGACGCTGTGCGTCTCGTCCCCGCCCGCGGCGGCCGGCAGACAGAACGCCCACCAGCCGAAGTTCAGCCGGGTGAAGTCGCAGCGCATGCGCGGGGCCTCCTCGGCCGGGAAGCGGCGGATCATCTCCTTGAACTCCTCGGGCCGGAAGACGTCAAACGCGTTGCCGCCGCCGAACATGTGCCAGGAGAAGTGTGACTTGGCCGCGCCCTCGCAGTAGAGCGGCTCGGGGTCGAGTTTTTTGTACACGCGGTACTGCGCCCGGGGCACGTTGTACTCGAACGGCTCGTTCACGCCCTCGGAGCCGTCAAAATAGGCGTACTCGAAGCCGGCCGAATACACCCTCGCCAGCTTGTCCGCGATCTCGTCGGCCAGGCTTGAGTCCTGATCGAGATAGACGCTGTGGCCGTGCCCGAACTCGCTCACGTCCAGCAATCCGCCCACCTCGCCGGCCGGGTGCGCCTGAATCGCCGTGTCGTACAGGCCGCGCGCGCAGCCGGTGAAGCGGTAGGGCCGCTCGGTCGTGTAGCCCTCATAGCCGATCAGCTCGCCGCCAAACTGCAGCACCCGGCAGCGGTCGCACAGCACGGCGTCGGCCGGGTCTTCCTCGATAAACAGCTCGGTCGCCTGCGCGGAAAGCGGCCGGGAGAGCGTAAAGCGCCGGGTCTTGTGCAGGCGGTGGTCTGCGACCGGGGTCACATAGCGGCTGCGGATGCCGATATGGGTCTGCAGGAAGTGAATCCCCGGCGTGAGGCCCGCCGACTTGACGCGCGCGAGCATGTCCCGAAGGTCGCTCCAGCCGTTCGGGTACTCGTCCCGGTAATCGCAATCGTCATAATTTCCGCAGGTATCGTAGCTTTCGCCGGTCTTGAAAATCGCGGTGTAGTAGATCAGCATCATCCGGAAGCCGCCCATTTTCGCGTAGCGGATGTGCTCGTCGACGTTTTCGGGGCTGACGTCGCCCGTCCAGTAGGCCGAGGCGTTAATCATCTCGCCCCGGCGGCTCTTCACGCCCCGCGGCAGGCCGAAGTCCGCCTCGAACGACTCCACATCGTCCAGGAAGCGCGCCGTCTCGTCGGCGATCAGCGCCGCGCCCGTGCCCTTGAGGCGAACGTCGCGCGCCGCGTCGGCGGTCAGCACCCGGCAAAGGGGCCGCGTTTCCGAGTCGATGCGCGCCTCGGGGCCGGCGGCGAGCACGCACACCGCCGCCCGCTCGTCCCAGGCGACGTTCAGCCACTCGCCGAAGCGCTCGCGCGGCCTGACCGGAAGCTGGAGAAGGCGCATTTCGAGCACCGGCGGCGTTTTCATGCACAGGCCGGGGTAGGCCTCGGGCGGCACCCGGAAGTCCGCGAGCGTGAAGGCCGCGTAGTCCGGCGCCTCCTTTACCTCGATCACCGCCTCAAACGGCGCGATGTCAAAGCCCACGATCAGCTGATTTCCCTCCCGCCTGAGGCGGTTGGCCGGAAAGGTCGTGCGCTTGTTGGGGTGCGAGAGCTTGACCTCGTTATTGAAGGGGCGGGGCAGGGTCACGCTGAACAGGGGCAGCTCCTGGCCGCCCGCCAGGCATTCCTCGCCCGTTTTTTTCAGGATCAGGCTGCGCGGCAGGCAGTCCTCCCCCACGCTCAGGACAAAGCGTTCGGTTTCGATTCGTATCATGTTTTTTCTCCTTTATGCGCGGAATCCGCTTTGCCTTTATTATGCAGGAAGGCATGCGCTTTGTCAATGCGTTTCCGGGCGAAAAAAGCGCGAAACACGCATAGAGCCGCGCCGCGCGGGCATGCTAGTCACCAACGGAGGTGTTTTGAAATGAAGAAAAGAATCCTTTCCCTTCTGCTGGCCGTGGCTCTTCTGAGCCTGGCCGGCTGCAAGCAGTCCGGCGGCACGAGCAATCCTCCCGCCGGGCAGAACCAGACCGGGGAGCAGGCGCAGGTGCCCGAGCTGCCCGAGTTTGAGCGCTACGAGGACGGCGTGCCGGTGATCACGGTGTACAACACCGCCTCGCAGGAATACGAGAACATGGACGCGGAGACCTACGTCATGGGCGTGCTGGCCGGCGAAATGCGCAACGACTGGCCGATGGAGGCGCTCAAGGCGCAGGCCATCCTGGCGCGCACCTTTACCCTGAAGTTCATTTCCGAGAAGGACTCGATGTACCCCTACGCCGACATTTCCACCGACGTGACCGAGGCGCAGGCCTACGACGCGTCGGCCGTCAACGAGCGCGTGCGCAAGGCGGTCGAGGAAACCCGCGGCGAGATCATGAGCTATCAGGGCGAGCTGCCCTATGCCTGGTTCCACGCGCACGCCGCCGGCAAGACCGACCTGGCCAGCGTGGGGCTGCACTTTGACTCCGACCCCGGCTACATCCGCCCGGTTGAGTCCCGCGAGTCCGACCTCGCCCCCACCAGCGTCAAAAACTGGACCGCCGTGTTCGACGCGTCCGAGGTGCTCGCCGCGGCAAAAAAGACCGGCGCGAGCCTTGAGAAGCTCGAGAGCATCGAGCTGGGCGAAAAGGGCGAGTCCGGCCGCGTGATCGACCTGCTCATCAACGGCGAGCGCGTCAACGCCGCCGACCTGCGCGTGAACCTCGACTCGACCAAGCTCAAGTCCACCCTGCTCTCCGAGGTCTCCCTCAAGGACGGCAAGGTCTCCTTCACCGGCCAGGGCTACGGCCACGGCGTGGGCATGTCCCAGTGGGGCGCGTACCAGCTGGCCTCCGAGGGCGAGACCGGCGAGCACATCGTCCAGTACTACTTTAGCGACGTTTCCATCGTCAAGGCCTGGTAACCGGGCGGGGAACGCCGGGGAGGCCGCCTTTTTGAAAAAGGCGCCTCCCCAGACCCCACCCGGAAAACACTCTGATCCGCATGGCGAAGGTACTATGAGTCATGCGGTTCCCCGAATGAAGCGTTGGCATGGGTCGGCAGGGCCGACTGCCGGTTGCTGCCGCCGGACAAAACACGAAACCAGCCGCCATACATCGGAGCGGCTGGTTTCTTCGAATCCGCGGAATTCTCCGCAGATTGCCGGTCGGCGCTGCCGACTCGAGCAGGCAGTGCCCATACCTGAAAACTCCACTGCACGCGTCGCGGGCGCCTCCCCTTTCAGGGGGACACGGTCGGCGCGATCAAGGCTCCCTTGAAAGGGGATGCCGCCAAAGGCGGCTGAGGGGTTCGAGTCGGCGCTGTCGACCCTGCAGTCATTCCGCGTGGTACAAAACGGCTCCCGAATCGCATTTGGGTTCGAGAGTCGTCTGTTGTTATTGATTAGTTGTCCTGTTCCGCAACGGCGAAGATGCGCAGGGTGGACACGCGGTCGACCAGCAGCCTGCCGTCCTTGTCGGCGGTGACGGTCACGGTGCGCGTTTCGGCGACCTCGTCCTCGCCCCGGGCGTAGGTCAGGTTGATCTCGCTCGTGCCGGTCTGATCCTTGACGGCGGAGAAGCTGGCCACGTAGGCGCCGCCCACGCCGACCAGATCACCCTCCACCTTGTCGGGGATGTAGTCGCTGTTCTGGCACTCGATGACCGGGTCGAGGATCTCATAGCTCCACTCGTAGCCGGTGGTCGCGTTGGCGGGCAGGCGCAGGATCAGCGCTTCGTTGTCCTCGCTCATCTCGCACCAGTCGCCGAAGGGCGTCTGCTCGTACACAGAGTTGAGCGTGAGCTTGCCCGCGGCGTCCTGGGTGGTCTCCAGGATGTAGGTCATGGCCGGGGATTCCTCGCCCTCGGCAGTCAGGCGGAAGATCAGGCTCACGCGGTCGCCCTCGCTGCCGATCGCGCGGAAGCTGGCGACGAAGGTGGTCGGCGTGCCGCCCACGCCCTGGTCCTCGCCCACGATGGTCTCCTCGGTGATCAGCTCCATCGACTCGGGCGCGGAAATCTCGTACTCCCACGTCAGGCCGCTAAGCTCGTTGCTGGGCAGGCGCACGGTCATCACCGTGTCGTCGGCGCTCAGCTCGTACCAGTTCTCCTCCGCAGTCGTCTCCTCCCCGGCCAGCGCGGCGGGCATCATCGCCAGCAGCAGCAGCGCGCACAACAGACATATCAGCTTTTTCATACTCGTTTTCCCTCGCTTTTTTCGATGCTCCATTTCCTTCCGGAATCAACGCTTCTTTGACGCGCGCCGCGCGGCAAAAGTTGCGGCAGGCGCTGGGGTTACGCTGGGGAAGCCGCCTTTTTGAAAAAGGCGCCTCCCCAGACCTCTCCCGGAAAACACTTGCGAGACGAGGCATAACGGATTCACAGATCGCCTGCTCGCTCGTCATGAAAAAGCCGTCCCGAATCGGGGTGACCTCATTTGGATTAATAGAATCTGGTTCCTGAAATCCCGGCGTTCTCCCCACCTCACAGGCAAGAACCGCCCTTCGCCGATCGTCAAAGTTTTTTTCTTACAGGTGCTTTTCAGGGGAGACGCAAAGGCAGAGTTGGCAGCGCCGACCGGCAATCCGCGGAGAATTCCGCAGATTCGCAGAATTCGGGAACTTCAATCTATGGTTCCCGAATTCGTCGATAGAACCTGCGGCAGCAAGTGGCTGTCGGCACTGCCGACCGGCAGCAAGTGGAGCCGGGCACTGCCCGGTCAGAAAGGCAGCCTCTCGATCGTACTCCTGTACCCCGCGCAGTAGCGGTTCAGGCCGGTGTGCTCGTCGCGCTCGCGGCGGCAGCCGTTGCGGCAGAGTGGGTATGAGCGGCAGGCCCGGCAGGCCTGGGGCAGGGCGAAGGAGCCCGCGAGGAAGCGCTGCTCGAGGGGCGAGCGGCTCAGGCGCTCGAAGGTCGTTTCATTAATATTGCCCAGGCGCCATTCGTCCAGCGCGTAGAAGTCGCACGGGTAGACGCTGCCGTCCGCCTCGACGACGAAATAGGGCGCGCACCGGCCGCACTGAGCGCAGCTGTCCGGCTCCCGGCCTGCCTGCATGTTCAGCCAGTTGTCAAACAGGCGCACGCTGACATACCTGCCCGATTGCATGGCGCGGCGGTAGAGCCGGAAGGTTTCGGTCAGGAAGCGCCCGAACGATTGCGCGTCCGGCACCCAGGGGCAGGCCCTTCCGGGCGAGTCGAGGCAGGGGATGAACTGAAGATAGCCGTACTCCGAGAGCGTCTCGAAGACCTCCCAGGGGTGCTCGGCCACCTCCCGCGTGACCACGCACAGGATGTTGACCGCGCAGCCCGCCCGCCTCAGCCGCGCGATGTTCTGCCTGACGCGCGCCCAGGTAGGCCGTCCGGCCGCGTCGGGGCGATACGCGTCGTGGATTGCCTGCGCGCCGTCCAGGCTCACGCCCACCAGGAAGCGGTTTTCGGAGAGCAGCTCGATCAGCCCGTCCGGCAGGCTCACTCCGTTGGTCTGGATACTGTTGAAGACCTGCACGCGCCCCGGATTGTACTTTGCCTGCAGCGCGAGCGCCCGGCGGTAAAAGTCCGTGCCCGCCAGCGTGGGCTCGCCGCCCTGAAAGGCAAAGTAGACCGCGTCCTCGGCATAGCGAAACGCCCGGGCGGTCAGGTTCTCCAGCGTGCGCCCGGTCATCACGCCCGCGTCGCCCGACGCGCGGCCGGACACCTCGTCGGCGTAAAAGCAGTATTTGCAGCGCATATTGCACCGGCCTGAAACCGGCTTAATCAGAAGCGACAGCGGCGGCATATCCTACCTCCTTTGGGGAGAACGATCGAGAGGCGGCTTTTCTGAGAAAAGCCCCTCTCGAGCTCTCCCGAAAAGCACTTGCAAGAAAAATATTTAACGCTCCAATGAAATGTGATTCTTGCCTGTAATGTGATTACTTACGGTGTCTCTTTTTTGCGAATCAAGTGCGCCACCCGGAAAGCACTTGCAAGAAATCACATAGCACTTTGATGGAACGCAATTCCTGCCCGCAATGTGGGCTGCGTTTTCCCCAGTATACCGCATCCGCGCCGCCCGCGCAAGGCATACCTTGAAGAATCCGCACAAATATCTTTGAAAATCGGGCTGGCTCTTGCGCTTTCGGGCGAAAGGCCGTATACTTTCTCCAGAGTAATATCCGGAGAAGGAGCGTGAAACCATGGCATTTCAGACGATTACCCATCAGGCGGATTTCTGCGTCGTGGGCGGCGGTCTGGCCGGCCTGTGCGCGGCGGTGGCCGCGGCCCGTCACGGCGCGCGCGTCGTGCTGATGCAGGAGCGCCCCATGCTGGGCGGCAACGCCTCGAGCGAGGTGCGCATGTGGGTGTGCGGCGCGGGCTCGGGGCATCGCGACCTGCTGGAGACCGGCCTGGTCGAGGAGCTGATGATGGAGAACCAGTACCGCAATCCCGACAAGAACTACAGCGTCTGGGACGGCATACTGTACGAGCTGGCGGCGTATCAGGAGAACCTGACGCTGCTGCTCAACTGCACCTGCAATCAGTGCGAGATGGACGGCAATCGCATTGTCTCGGTGACCGGCTGGCAGATGACCACGCAGCAGGTTCACCGGGTTGAGGCGGCGCTGTTTGCCGACTGCTCGGGCGACAGCGTGCTGGCCCCGCTGACCGGCGCGGACTTCCGCGTGGGCCGCGAGGCGCGCAGCGAGTTCGGCGAGGACATTGCGCCCGAGGTCGCCGACAAAAAGACCATGGGCATGAGCTGCATGCTGCAGGCGCGCCAGGAAAACCGCCCCAGTCAGTTCATTCCCCCGCGCTGGGCGCACCACTATACAAAGGAAGACCTGCCCCACCGCGTGCCCAATCTGGACGCAATCGGCGAGAACTTCTGGTACCTGGAGCTGGGCGGCGACCAGGACAGCATTGCGGACAGCGAAACCGTGCGCGACGAGCTGCTGCGCGTGGCCTACGGGATCTGGGACTTCTGCAAGAACGACCCGGAGAACCGCGAGAGGAACGCGAACTGGCGGCTGGACTGGATGGGCATACTGCCCGGCAAGCGCGAGAGCCGCAGGTACCTGGGCGACTACATCATGACCCAGAACGACGTGCGCGCCGAGGGACGCTTCCCCGACCTGGTGGCCTACGGCGGCTGGTCGATGGACGACCACCATCCGGGCGGATTCCGCGCGCCGGACAGGCCCACCATCTTCCACCCCGCCCCCGCGCCCTACGGCATCCCCTATCGCTCCATGTACTCCCGCAACATCGAGAACCTGATGTTCGCCGGGCGCAACATCTCGGTCACCCACACCGCCATGAGCTCCACCCGCGTCATGGCCACCTGCGCCACCATCGGCCAGGCCGTGGGCACCGCCGCCGCCATCGCCGTGCGCGACCATCTCACGCCCCGCGGCGTGTACAAGCAGCGCCTGCACGAGCTCCGGCAGACCCTGATGGACGACGACTGCTACCTGCCCTTTGCCCGCCGCGAGGTGCCCGAGCTGACGAAAAACGCCGCGCTCGAGTGCGCTTCGCCCGACGCGGAAAACCTGCGAAACGGCCTCGACCGCCCGATCGACGGCGAGGACAACGGCTGCGCGCTCGAGCTGGGACAAAGCGCCTGCTACCGCTTCGGCCGGGAGGTCGAGCTACACGAGGTGCGCCTGGTCTTCGACAGCGACCTGAACCGCGACACCCTGCCCGCCCTCGAAACCACCCTCAAGCGCAACATGATTCACAACCGCCCGCTCAACTGGCCGGACAGCTACGTCCCCCGCACCATGACCCGCGCCTTCCGCGTCGAGGGACTGCGCGCGGACGGCTCCGCGGTCGTCCTCTTCGAGGCGGACAACAACTACCAGCGCCTGCGCCGCATCCCCCTCTCCGGACGCTTCACAGGCGTGCGCTTCACCCCCCTGGCCACCTGGGGAAATCCCGCCTGCCACCTCTTCGCCTTCGACGCGAGGTAGCCAGATTGCATCTGGAGGCGGTGCTGGCGCCGGCCACGCGAATCCTTCGGCCATAAATCGGAGCCTCAGGATTCTTCGCCTGCGGAAAACTCGGGGCGTGTGCCCCCATAAGAGCTGCGACTCAGCCGTCTTCAACAGTTTCCCTTTCAGGTGTGCCTTGGCCGCGCCCCAGACCTCTCCCGGAAAACACTTGCCAGACAGAGAAAGTACCTTTGACAAGGGCAGTACTCGCATGAAGTGTTTTATGAAAGCATCTCTTCAATCGTACTGCCAGAAAACTGCCGTTAGTATGTGGTCGGCAGTGCCGACAGAAAGATACATCCCCTCCGGAGCCGTTCCGGAGGGGATGCGTTTATGTACTCGCGCGCAGGGTCGGCAGCCAGTGGCCGTCGGCACTGCCGACCGGCGGGAGTTTTCCGGGGAAGCCCGGAAAACCGAAGACTTCGGCCGCTCCAATCTATGGCGGCCGATAGTCGTGTCAGGATGCGCGGCAGCCAGTGGCCGTCGGCACTGCCGACCGGCGGGAGTTTTCCGGGGAAGCCCGGAAAACCGGAGAATTCGGGAACTTGAACCTATGGTTCCCGAATTCGTGTCAGGATGCGCGGCAGCAAGTGGGTGCAGGCTCAGTCTGCCTGCCGCTCGACGGTCTCGAGGCCTACGCAAATCGTCGCGCCGGGGACGAACTCGGAGGGCGCGAGGTCGGGGTTGAGGCGCAGCAGCCGCCCCTCGCTCATGCGGAACCTCTGCGCCACGGCGGCGAACGATTCGCCGGGCATGAGGGTGTAGGCTCGGCTTCCGGCGGGGCAGGCGCTGCGGCGGTCGTTTTCGGGCGGCACGCAGAAACTCTGGCCGGGCACGAGCAGGCCGGGCAGCAGGCGCGGGTTGGCGATGCGCATGGCGCGGTAGGAGATGTCGTAGCGCACCAGCAGGTCGGCGTAGCTCTCGCCGGGCTGAATCACGGCGCGCGTCCAGCCCTCGGGGCACAGCGCGCAGCAGGGGCCTGCGCAGTCGCCTTCGACCGGCCGGAGCCGCCGGGGCTCGCCTTCGGCCGCCTCAGTCGACGGCTGCTCCACCTGGGGTGCGGATTCCTCCGCCTGCGCCCGCTCGGGCACGCAGATCACCTGGCCGACCACCAGCACGTTGGGCGATACGTAAGGATTGAGCGCGATCAAATCGGCCGCGCTGACGCCGTACTGTTTGGCGATGCTGGTCATGGTGTCGCCCTTTTGCACGGTGTAGCGGTTTTCCTCCGAGCAGGTGAGCGCGGTCTGTCTCTTTTCATTATCCATGGACTCTCCCCCTTTCCTTCCCTACAGTCTATTCGCCGGGGGTATCCTGCGTGAAAAGTGGCGCAAACGGACTTGCGCGGCGGCGAAAAAGCGTGTATCATGGAGGGAGCAAAAGCGAAAGGATGACCCGATATGACCCATCGGCTTTACTATGACCAGACCTACCTGCGCGCGTTTGACGCAAAGGTGCTGGAGGTGCGGCGCGAGGAGGCGCACGCGCTGATTCGGCTGGACCAGTCGGCCTTCTACCCCACCTCGGGCGGCCAGCCCTACGACACGGGCACGCTGGGCGGCGAGGCGATACGGGACGTGTTCGTGGACGAGGCGGGCGAGGTGTGGCACGCGGTGCGGCCGGAGACCCCGCTTCAGGCGGGCGACTCGGTGCATGGCGAGATCGACTGGGCGCGCCGCTTCGACCACATGCAGCAGCACGGCGGGGAGCATCTGCTGGCCGGGATGGTCTATCGCCAGCTTTGCGGCACGACGATCGGCCTGCACCTGGGCGCGGAGGATTCCACGATCGACGTGACCCTGCCGGACGGGCGCACGCACCTGACCGACTCCGAGCTTGCCGCGCTCGAGGACGAGGTGAACCTGCACATCCAGGAGGATCTGCCCATCCGCTGCTGGTTCCCCTCGCCGGAGGAGCTGGCCCGCCTGCCCCTGCGAAAGGCGCCGACCGTGACCGAGCACGTGCGCGTCGTGGCGATGGGCGATGTGGAGATGGTGGCCTGCGGAGGCACGCATCCCTCGTCGACCGGACAGATCGGCCTGGTGAAAATCCTGGACGCGAAGCCCGCGCGCGGCAAGGTACGCCTGCGCTTTGTGTGCGGCATGCGCGCCTTTCAGGACTACCGCGCGGTTCGAGGCAGCGCCGAGCAAGCCGCCGCGCTGCTCTCCGCGAGGCTCGACCACCTGCCCGCGTCCGTCCAGTCGATGAAGGACGAGCTTGCTTCCCTGCGCCGCGAGCTGGCCGAAACGCGCAGGCTGCAGGCGCTTTCGCGGGTTCAGGCGCTCTATGACCGGGCGGAGCCTCTCCCGGACGGCACGCGCCTCGTGGCCGCCTCGTTGGGCGAGGTCACGCCTGAAAGCCTGCGCGAGGCCGCCTCTTCCCTGATCGGGCACCTGTGCACGCTGGCCCTGCTCGCCGCCGAAAGACCCGACGGAACCTGCCTGCTGCTCTTTGCACGCAGCGCCGATCTGACGCTCGACATGGGCGCGCTGCTTCGAGCAACCGGCGCAAAGGGCGGCGGCAGGCCCGACTTTGCCCAGGGCAGCGCCCCGCAGGCCGAGCCGGTTTTTGAAAGGGCCCGCGCCGCGCTGGCGCAATAGGGAGAAACGCCGTCGGCACTGCCCGGTGGCAGAAGTTTTTCGGGCAAGTCCCGAAAAACCAAGGACTTCGGCCGCTCCGATCTATGGCGGCCGATAGTCGTGTCAGAACGCGCGGCACCATGAGTCGGCAGCGCCGACCTGTGATTTCCAGATTTTTCTGGAAATCCGAAGACCTTGGCCGCTTCAATCTATGGCGGCCAACGGTCGTCGACAGAACCCGCGGCAGCAAGTGGCCGTCGGCCCCACCGACCAGGCTCAGCCTGCCCGACCGGGGGCCGAATCCGTACATTAGAATATGAAGGAGTGATACGCATGAGAATCCTGCTGATTCGGCACGCCGAGCCGGATTACTCCGTCGACTCGCTGACCGAAAAGGGCTTTCGCGAGGCCGAGCTGCTCAGCGAGCGGCTGGTGAAGGAGCCGATCGACGACTTCTACGTCTCGCCGCTGGGCCGCGCGCAGGACACGATCCGGCCCACCCTGCAAAAGCTGCACCGCACGGCCGAGACGCTGTCCTGGCTGGCCGAGTTCCGCGGCTACGTCTACGGCCCGGAGGGACGGCGCATTCCCTGGAACCTCGCGCCGCAGTACTGGACGAAGCAGCCGCTGCTCTTTGAGAAGGACGGCTGGACGCGCG
Source organism: uncultured Clostridia bacterium (assembly GCA_934647305.1). GTDB lineage: Bacteria > Bacillota > Clostridia > Christensenellales > Aristaeellaceae > CAKUFI01. The sequence goes on from CAKUFI010000006.1 coordinate 49,877, forward strand.
AGGCGCTGATGGCCACCGGCAACTGCGAGGAAATCTACCGCGAGACGGTCGAGGGGCTGGACGGGCTGCTCGCCCGCTACGGCCTGACGCGCGACGGGATGCTTTACCTGTGCGAAAAGAACCCCGACGTGACGATCGCTCTGACCTGCCACTGCGCGCTGAGCCTGACGCTCGTCGCCGCGCTGACCGGCATCGCCGCCCCGCTGATGTGGCACGGGTTCTGCCTGCCGCCCTCCTCCGTGACCGAGCTGGTCGCCGAGGAACGCATTCCCGGCCAGCTGTGGTTCCGGGTCAGCTTCATGGGCGACACGTCGCACCTGTATGTCGCCGGGGAGCCGATCTCCCCATGCGCCCTGTTTTACCCCGCGCACGGCAGCACGGTGCGATAAACGACAGATTGATTGGAGGACGCGGATGAAACTGATTTCATGGAACGTAAACGGCCTGCGCGCCTGCGCGGGCAAGGGGTTTGCCGACAGTGTGCTGGGACTGGACGCGGACGTGATCTGCCTGCAGGAAACCAAGCTGCAGGAATCACAGCTGGACGTGTCGCTGCCCGGGTATCAGGTCTATCTGAACTGCGCCGAGAAGAAGGGCTATTCAGGCACGGCGATCTTCACGCGCGTTCCCCCGCTGCGGGTGGAAAAGGACATGGGGCTGGACGAGCACGACCACGAGGGGCGCATCCTGCGGGCCGAGTTCGAGGACTTCCAGCTGATCAACTGCTACACGCCCAACTCGCAGAAGGAGCTGGCGCGCCTTGACTACCGCATGAAGTGGGAGGACGATTTCCGCGCCTTCCTCATCGAGCAAGACGCGCGCAAGCCGGTGATCCTGTGCGGCGACCTGAACGTGGCGCACGAGGAAATCGACCTTAAAAACCCGCGCACCAACCGCATGAACGCCGGCTTTACCGACCAGGAGCGCGCCCAGTTCACAAACCTGCTCGCGGCGGGCTTCATCGACAGCTTCCGATACTTTCACCCGGACGCGGCCGGAGAGTACAGCTGGTGGAGCTACATTCGAAACGCCCGCGCCACCAACGCGGGCTGGCGCATCGACTACTTCGTGGTCAGCCGCCGCCTGGAAGGCCGGATGCAGAGCGCCTGCATTCATCAGGAAATTTTCGGGTCGGATCACTGCCCGGTGGAGCTGGTGATTTCATGAACGCATACGACTTTGACAAGACCATCGTGCCCTTCGACAGCACGGCGCTGTTCACCCGCTGGTGCGTAAAAAGGTACAAAAAGACCTGGCCGCGCCTGATCCTGCTGGTCGCGCCCGGGCTGGGCATGCTGCTCCGGCTGACCGGCAAGGAGGCCTTCAAGCAGTGCCTGTTTCGGGCGGTGTTTTCCGTGCCGAAGGACTTAAACGCCGAGCTTGACGCCTTCTGGCAGGCGAATAGCGGCCGGACGAACCGCTGGTACCTTGAAAGGAAGCGGCCGGACGACGTGGTGATTTCCGCCTCGCCCGAGTTTATCGTGCGCCCGGCGCTGGACAGGCTGGGCGTAAAGACGCTGCTGGGCACGCGCATGAATCCTGAAACCGGCCGCATTACCGGGCGCAACTGCCACGGCGCGGAGAAGGTCGTCCGCTTCCATCAGGAAATGGGCGACGCGCAGGTGGACGAGTTTTATTCCGACTCGCTCTCCGACGCGCCCATGGCCCGCCTGGCGAAGAAGGCCTATCTGGTGAAGGGCGAGAAGCTCTCCACCTGGCCGAAGGACAACTGAAGCGGCCCGAAATTGCCGCAAAGCGCGCATCCCCGCGCGCTTTTTTTGCGTCTAAAGAAGGTCTGATCGCCTTAAATTCCCGGGAAAAACGCCGCGCGGGCCGGTCTTCAGCAGAGTTAACGCAATATTATTGCACCCATGTTCCCCGGAAGGACGCTCATGCGGTATAATGAAAGGGCTTGTAATGTTCTTTACCGAAAGAGGTTTGCGATATGAAGAAACAGATGACGCTGCTTGTTGCGATGCTTCTCCTGCTGGCGGGCGGCTTTGCGGCGCAGTACCTGCCCCTTGCCGGCGGGGACGCGCAGACCGCCGAATCGCCCTACGCCTGGGACGAGCTGGCGATCAACGAGGTGATGAGCAAGAATACCTCGGCCTTTCCCGACTCCCGCGGGGACTACTACGACTGGTTCGAGGTCACGAACCGCGGCACGAGCGCGGTCAACCTGAGCGGCTGGACGGTGCGCAAGACGGACGACCCGTCCAGGGTGTTCTCCTTCCCCGCGCAGCTGCTGAGGCCGGGCGAGTGCGCGCTGGTGTACGCCAGCGGCAAAAACACCGCCGTGGCCGGGTACGCCTACGAGGCGAAGTTCAAGATCAGCTCCTCGGGCGACGGCCTGACGCTGTGCGACCCGGCGGGCGAGGTGCGCGATCAGGTAGAGATTCCAGCGCTGGCCGCCAATACCTGCTACAAGCGGGACGGCAAGACCGGCGAGTGGACGGTCTCGGCGCACTATTCCCCCGCCCTGCCCAACACCGGGGAAAACGAGGCGATTTTCGCGCAGCAGGCGGCGTCCGACGCGCTGGAGCTGACCGAGGTCATGCCGCGCAACGCCACCTACCTGGACGGCAAAAGCGACTACATCGAGATTCACAATACCTCCGACCGGCCGGTTGACCTGTCGGCCTATTCGCTCTCGGACGACCCGGGCAGGCCGGACAAGTGGACTTTCCCGCAGAAAACGCTGGGCGCGGGCGAGTATCTGGTCGTGTACGCGGACGGCTCGGACGGCGAGCGCGACGGCCTGCTGTGCGCCTCGTTCAAGCTCTCCAAGTCGGGCGAAAGCGTGCTGCTGTTCAGGGGCGGCGAGGTGGTCGATCAGGTCTCCTGGGATCAGGCGGCGGTCGACCTGTCGCTGAGCAAGGTCAACGGCGCCTGGGTCACGACTATCGCCCCCACGCCCGGCCTGCCCAACACCCCCGAGGGCGCCGCGCAGCTGGACGCGGCCTTCCGCGCGGCCCACGCCTCGATCGGCCTGGTCATCAACGAAATCATGGCCTCGACCACGAAGGCGGTCAAGGGCAGCACGTCCTATGACTGGGTGGAGATCTACAACTCGACCGGAAGCACGATCGATTTGTCCGGCTACGGCATCTCCGACAAGTCCTCTCACCCCAGAAAGTGGCAGTTCCCGCAGGGCGCGTCCATCAAGGCGAACAGCTATCTGGTGGTGTTCCTGTCGGGCTATACCTTCGAGACCGCCGACAAAAACGGCTATTACCACGCCTCCTTCAAGCTCTCGGGCGCGGGCGGCGAGACGCTGACCCTGTGCACGCCCTCCGGCGCGCTGATCGACCGCGTGACCCTGCCCAAGCAGTACGGCGACGTGTCCTACGGCCGCGTATCCGGGCGCGACGGCTTCTACTTCATGGACGCCTCCACCCCCGGTGAGGCGAACTCGGCCGTGGGCTACTCCTTCCGGTGCGAAAAGCCGGCCTTCTCGCAGGCGGGCGGCGTGTTCGGCGCGGGCGAAACGGTGACGCTCGAGCTGTCCTGCGCGCCCGGGGAGACGATCTATTACACCCTCGACTGCACCGACCCGACCACCTCCTCCGCGCTCTACACCGGCCCGATCACGATCGCCTCGAACACGGTCGTGCGCGCGGCGGCGTTCGCGGACGGCGCGATGCCCTCCTACGAAAACACCCAGACCTACCTGTTCGGCGTGTCCCACACGGTGCGGGTGGTGTCGGTGGTGTCCGACCCGGAGAACCTGTACTCGCGCGACTCGGGCATACTCTACGGCAGCGGCGATTCCGGCAACTACTGGCACAAGGACTGGGAGCGCGACGCGCACGTGGAAATCTACCTGCCCGACGGCACGCAGCAGGTGTCGCGCGGCTGCGGCTTCAAAGTGCACGGCTCCAAGTCCCGCGAGCTGGATCAGAAGTCCTTCAAGGTGATCGCCCGCAGCTGCTATGACGACGGCAACCGCTTCGAGGCGGCGGTCTTCGACGACCTGCCCTACACCGAATACCAGTCGCTGGTGCTGCGCGCGGGCGGCCAGGACGGCGTGCGGGCGAGGATGCGCGATACGCTGGGCGCGTACCTGGCGGGCGAAATCGGCCTGCTCCATCAGGACAGCGAGGTCTGCGTGATGTACCTGAACGGCCAGTATTACGGCCAGTACGAGATCCGCGAGCGCATCAACACCAGCTACCTGGCCCAGCACCTGGACCTGACCGACAAGAGCGGCCTCTCGCTGGTCAAGGACGACACCGTGCTCGCCGGCAGCAACGCCACCTACAAGGAGCTCAAATCCTGGCTCAAGGACCATCCCGACGCCACCGACGCCGACCTTGAATACGTGAACACTCAGGTCGACCTGGACAACTACATCGACTTCAGCGCGCTGCTGGTGTACACCGGCAACCAGGACATCGGCATCCGGCGCTACCGCGACGCAAACGGCGACGGCCGCTGGAGATGGATCGTGTTCGACTTCGACTTCGCGTTCTTCAACGACGTAAACTCGATGGAGCGCTGGATGGATCCCAAGGGCGCGGGCTGGTACGGCAAGGCCGACAACGCGCTGTTCGCCTACTGCATCAAAAACGAGGCGTTTAAGGACAAGTTCCTGACCCGCCTGGGCGAGCTGATGAGCGACCAGTGGACGACTGACAGGGTGCTTGCCTGGATCGACGCGCAGCACGACCTGCTCCAGCCCGAGATGCAGCAGATGTTCGAGCGCTGGACGTTCAACACCGTGACCAAGTGGGAAAACTACGTCTCCTCGCTCAGGGAGTTCGTCGAGACCCGCAGGGACAAGCTGCTGGGCTACATTCAGGAGGCCTGCAGCCTCACCGACGCGGAAATGGAGAAGTACTTTGGAAACGCAAAATAACCGGATACCCCGCGCGCTCATCGTGCAGGATCTAAGCTGCCTGGGGCGCTGCTCGCTGACCGTCGCGCTGCCCATGCTCGAGTCGCTGGGCGTGCAGGCCGTTCCCCTGCCCACGGCGGTGCTCAGCACGCATACCGGGGGCTTCGGCCACCCGGCCGCAGTTGACCTGACCGCCTTTATGCAGGAAGCGATTTTCCACTACCGCTCGCTCGATCTGCGCTTCGACGCGGTCGTCACCGGCTACATGGCCTCCATTCAGCAGGCAGATATCGCCCGCGAGCTGCTCGCCTGGCAGTCTCAGGCGCTCAAGGTGGTCGATCCGGCGATGGCCGACCACGGCCGCCTGTATCAGGGCCTGCCGAAGGATCTGCCCGGCCGCCTGCGCGCGCTGTGCGAGGACGCCGATCTGATCGTGCCCAACTGGACCGAGGCCTGCCTGCTCGCCGGCGCGGAATATTCGGATGCGCCCGTCTCCCCTGAGGCGCTTTTTGCGCTGTGCTCCCGCCTGCCCGGACGCGAAGCGGTCGTGACCGGCGCGCCCCTTGAGGGCGGCCCGGCCAACGTGGTGTATTCGGGAGGCGAGGTGACGCTCATCCCCTACGAGCTGCTTCCCGCCGCCTATCCGGGCACGGGCGACCTGTTCGCCGCCTGCCTGACCGGGCGAATGCTTCAGGGCATGCCGCTTGAAAGGGCCGCGCGCGAAGCCACGCAGTTCCTCTCCGCGGTGATTGCCCGCACGCTTTCGGCGGGTACGCCCGCGCGGGAGGGCGTGCTGCTCGAGCGCTGCCTGTGACAGAAAGTTTCCGGGCTCTGAGCGGTTTGTTCCGTACTGTTCGAACGTTCCGTGGTTGTGAATTACTGAACGTTCCGTTTTTACGAAAATGTTAATACAGTCACGCTTGACAAAATTGCGCCACATCCATACAATAGAACCGTTTGCTCCCGGCGAGGGATCACATCATTATGGAGGCGCTATTATGGAAAAGCTGTTCAAGCTCAAGGAACACAACACCACCGTCCGCACGGAGATCCTGGCGGGCATCACGACCTTCTTCGCGATGGCCTACATCATCTTCGTCAACCCGTCCTTCCTGCAGGCCACCGGCATGGAGTACACCGCCGTGCTGGTCGCCACCTGCGTGTCCGCGGCCATCGGCTCCGCGCTGACCGCCTTTTTGTCCAACACGCCGTTTGCGCAGGCGCCGGGCATGGGCCTGAACGCTTTCTTCACCTACACCGTCTGCCTGGGCATGGGCTACACCTGGCAGCAGGGCCTGGCCATCGTCTTCCTGTCGGGCGTGCTGTTCCTGCTGGTCGCCGTTTCCCCGCTGCGCTCGAAGATCATCGCGTCCATTCCCGCCTCGCTCAAGGCGGCCATCAGCGCCGGCATCGGCCTGTTCGTGACGCTGGTCGGCCTGCTCAACGCGGGCATCGTCGTGACCTCGGGTACCGTGCTTGACCTGGGCGTGATCACCAGGGGCGCGCCGCTGCTGGCCCTGATCGGCGTGGTCATCACCGGCATCCTGATGGCCTGGAAGGTCAAGGCCGCCCTGATCCTGGGCATCGTCATCACCACCGTGATCGGCATCCCCATGGGCGTGACCACCTTCCCCGAGCACATCACCATGGAGAGCATCTCGATGTCCTCCACCTTCCTGAAGCTGGACTTCGCGGGCCTGGGCACGCTGGGCCTGCTGCCCCTGGTCACCGCCATCGTCACCTTCTCCATCTGCGACTGCTTCGACACCGTGGGCACCCTGATCGGCACCGCCGGCAACGCGGGCATGCTGGACAAGGACGGCAACCTGCCGGGCGGCGACCGCGCGCTGATCGCCGACGCCGTGGCCACCTGCACGGGCGCTCTGCTGGGCACCTCGACCGTCACCACCTTTGTCGAGTCCTCCACCGGCATCGCCGAGGGCGGCCGCACCGGTCTGACCTCGCTGACCACCTCCGTGCTGTTCCTGCTAGCCATCTTCCTGGCCCCCATCGCCGGCATCATCCCCAGCGCCGCCACCGCGCCCGCGCTGATCATCGTCGGCATGCTCATGATCGGCAACGTCACCCGCATCGACTGGAGCGACATGGAGGCCGCCCTGCCCTGCTTCCTGACCATCGCCGTCATGCCCTTCGGCTATTCGATTTCCGACGGCATCGGCTTCGGCATCATCAGCTACACCCTGATCAAGCTCTTCCGCGGCAAGGCCAAGGAGGTGCCCGTGCTGATGTACGTGCTGACCGTGCTGTTCATCGCCGCCTTCGTGCTGTCCAACCTGGGCGCTTAAGGCGAAACTGGACAAGACCCGATCCGCAAGGAGGAATCAACCATGTACTATGAGATGAATGTGGCCGGCCTGAAGCGCCGCCTGCCGCTTTGCCCGCTCAACGACAAGCTGATGATTGGCGCGTTCGTCATCTTCGGCGACGTGGAGCTGACCAATGCCTGCGCCAGGGAACTGCTCAAGCGCGCGCCCGAGCACGACGTGCTGATTACGGCCGAGTCCAAGGGCATTCCCCTGGTCTATGAAATGGCCCGTCAGGAGGGCGGCTCCCGCTACCTTCTGGCCCGCAAGGCGCCCAAGCTGTACATGAAGAACGTCTTCACCGTGGAGGTCAACTCGATCACCACCGCCAACCGCCAGGTGCTCTGCCTGGACGGCGAGGACGCCGAGTACATGAAGGGCAAGCGCGTGATCATCGTCGACGACGTGATCAGCACCGGCGAGTCCCTCAAGGCGCTGGAAACCCTGGTCGAGCGCGCCGGCGGTCAGATCGTGGGCCGCATGGCCATCCTGGCCGAGGGCGACGCGCAGACCCGTGACGACATCATCTACCTTGAAAAGCTGCCCCTGTTCAACGCCGAGGGTCAGCCCATCGAGGACTAAGCAGACCAAACCCGGTTCACACGAAGCCAGCCGCCATCAATCGGAGCGGCTGGTTTTTTCGAATCTGCGTGCTTCGCCGCAGATTGATAGTCGGCAGGTGTTCCCCCTAAGGGGCAAAACCCCTCAGTCGCCTTCGGCGACAGCTCCCCTTTCAGGAGAGCCTTGATTGCGCCGATCGTGCCTCCCCTGAAAGGGGAGGTGACCGCGAAGCGGGCGGTGGGGTTCCGTAACAACCGGCGCCGGCAACGCCGGCATGAGTTTTCCGGGGAATCCCGGAAAACCGCAGAATTCGGGGGTTGAATCTATGGCCCCCGAATTCGTCGCCAGAACCCGCGGCAGCAACCGGCCGTCGGCACTGCCGACCGGCTGCAGGTGCGTGCAGGCTCAGCCTGCCTGACCCGGCAACGCCGGCATGAGTTTTCCGGGGAATCCCGGAAAACCGCAGAATTCGGGGGTTTGAATCTATGGCCCCCGAATTCGTCGCCAGAACCCGCGGCAGCAACCGGCCGTCGGCACTGCCGACCGGCTGCAGGTGCGTGCAGGCTCAGCCTGCCTGACCCGGCAACGCCGGCATGAGTTTTCCGGGGAATCCCGGAAAACCGCAGAATTCGGGGGTTTGAATCTATGGCCCCCGAATTCGTCGCCAGAACCCGCGGCAGCAACCGGCCGTCGGCACTGCCGACCCGGTGGGACAAAAATGTGAAGAATCGCACGGAGGGCTTTACAGAAGGGAAAATCCGCGGTACTATAGTAGTAATAGAAAGGAACGTGATCGGACAAATGAAGGGAATCGCTGTGTTCGGCGCGTCGAGCAGCACGCTGGACGCCTGCCACTATGACGCGGCCCGCGGTCTGGGCGCGCTGATCGCGAAAAACGACTATCGCCTGGTCTTCGGCGGCGGAGACACCGGCGTGATGGGCGCGGCGGCGCGCGGCACGCACGAGGCGGGCGGCTTTGTCTTCGGCGTGATTCCGGAGGCGCTGAACCTGCCCGGCATCGCCTATCCCGAGTGCGACGAGCTGATCGTCACCCGCGACCTGCGCGACCGGATGGCCGTCATGGCCGAGAACAGCGACGCGTTCGTGATCGCGACCGGCGGCCTGGGCACGCTGTACGAGCTGTTCGAGGTGCTCACGCTCAACCAGCTGCGCTACGTCGACAAGCCGGTCGTGCTGCTGAATGTGAACGGCTACTACGACAGGCTGCTCGATCAGTTCGAGGTCATGTACGAGAGCCGCTGCGCGCGCGAAAAGTGCCGCCAGATGTACTTCGTCGCCGCGAGCGCGCAGGAGGCGATCGACCACATCCTCGCCTGGCAGCCCAAGGCGCTTTCCGGCTGGATGACCGACGTGCCCGAGGGGCAGGTCAAATAAGGAGGCTTTACCATGTATACCGAAAAGGACTTTCAGGCGACGAAAAAGCAGGTGATCCTGCGTGCGTGCGCGCTGCTTGCGATCGTCGCGGTCACGGCGACCGGCTGCGGCCTGTGCATCGCCCGGCGCATCGACTGGGCCAATCTGCTCATCGCCGCGGTGGGCAGCCTGTGCGCGGCTTCCTACTTCTCGCTGTACTTTTTCCCCTGGTTCAAGTATTCAAGGTATCTAAGCGACATCCGCAGCGGCCGCTCGCACGAGTGCGACGTGACCTTCCTCTCCGTCAGCGACCAGATCACCCTGCGCGACGGCGTGGCCATGCACGACGTGGAGGTGTGCGTGGGCGACGACCCGGAGGTCATCGAGGATCACCGCCTGTTCTTCTGGGACGACGATAAGCCCTTCCCTGCCCTCAAGGCCGGCACGCCCGTGCGCGTCCGCGCCTTCGGAAACTACATCATCGGCCTGAGCGAGCGATAACGCGGCCGGTTCATTACCTCAGGAAGGAAGCATTGAGAATAAAGTGGAACAGTTAAGCGTGCTGGTGTGCGTCACCGGCCAGAAGAGCTGCCACCGGCTGATCCGCGAGGGCGATCGCCTCAGCCAGGAGCTGGGCTCACAGCTGTGCGTGCTGCACGTGGCCCGGCCCGGCGACGACCTGCTCATGGATTCACAGAAGGGCGAGGCCGAGGCGCTGGAGTACCTGTTCGAAATTGCCCGCGAGCACGGCGCCCTGATGAGCGTCATGCGGGCGCAGGACGTGGTGGAAACCATCGCCCGTCACGCCGAAAAGGTGCAGGCGCTCGTGCTGGTGCTGGGCGCGCCCAGGAAGGGCCGCGTCAGCCTGATCGATTCGCTGCGTGCGCGGATGCCGGACACCCAGTTTCATATTGTATACACCGAGGAATAGGCCTCGTTTTTCGGCCTTTCGCGCAAAATCGGACAAAAAACGCGCAAGAAAGGGCTAGAAAGAACCGTTGAACTTTGCCGGAAAACGTGCTACAATAGCCTTGAAGACATGTCAAAAGGAGTGAATCAATTATGCAGTTCAATGAAGACGGAAGACTCATTAAACTGGGCGTCATCGGTCTGGGCGGACGCGGCTTCGGCTGGGTCAAGGCGCTGACCGAGATGAAGGACGTGGAAATCGTCGCGGTGAGCGACGTGTATCAGGACCGCATCGACCGCGCGGCGCAGCATGTCGAGGAAAACAAGGGCAAGCGCCCCGCCGGCTATACCGACTATCACCAGCTGCTCGCCGAGAGCGACGCCGAGGCGATCGTCGTGTTCACCTCCTGGGAAACCCACATCCGCGTGGGCATCGACGCGCTCAAGTCGGGTCGCCGCGTGGGCCTCGAGGTGGGCGGCGCCTGCTCGATGGAGGAGTGCTGGGAAATGGTGCACGTCAGCGAGCAGACCGGCATCCCGCTGATGCTGCTTGAAAACTGCTGCTACGGCGAAAACGAAATGATGGTGCTCAACATGGTCAAGAAGGGCCTGTTCGGCACGCTGGTGCACTGCCAGGGCGGCTATCAGCACGACCTGCGCGTGGAAATCGGCAACGGCGACGTCAACCGCCACTACCGCCAGAACAACTTCCTCAACCGCTGCGGCGAGCTCTACCCCACCCATGAACTGGGCCCGATCGCCAAGGATCTGTGCATCAACCGCGGCAACCGCATGGTGTCGCTGGTGTCCATGGCCAGCAAGGCCAGCGGACTGCACGAGTGGTTCGTGGCCAACCGCCCCGACACCCCCTTCGCCACCGCCCAGGTCAACGAGGGCGACATCGTCACCACGCTGATCAAGTGCGCCGGCGGCGAGACCATCGTGCTCACCCATGACTGCACTCTCCCCCGCCCCTACTCCCGCGGCGGCCGCGTGCAGGGCACCAAGGGCCTGTGGATGGAGGACAACAAGTCCATCTACCTCGAGCCGGCGGACGCCAAGTTCGACCCCGAGAACCCCTATCCGGAGCACAACTGGAAGAGCGAGGAGGACTACCGCGAGCAGTATGAGCATCCGCTGTGGAAGGCCTTCAAGGCCAGCGAGAAGACCGGCGGTCACGGCGGCATGGACTACCTGGTGATGCGCTCCTTCATCGAGAGCGTCCAGAACCACACCCAGCCCCCGATCGACGTGTACGACGCGGCCGCCTGGCTGTCCGTCACCGTGCTCAGCGAGCAGTCCATCGCCATGGGCAGCGCGCCCGTCGCCGTGCCCGACTTCACCAGCGGCATGTGGATGCATCGCGAAGAGGGCTGCACCGACCAGTATCAGCTCGATCGCGAGCCCGCGGAGGAATAATCCCGCTTTCAGGCAGCAGGACGCTCTGCGCTGAGTTTTCCCCGACCGTTTCGTTTTCCGAAGCGGCCGGGGTTATTTTTTTACGAATCTCGCTTGCAGGTGAAAATAATTTCGCAAAGCACTTCCATTTTGCCTGAGCGTCTGCTATAATGTGGTCAGCAAACTGCGGATAAGGGAGGTTTTCTTTATGAAGAGATACGACGTGGCGGGTCACGCGCCCAGTCTGGTGCCCGAGGGAAAGAACTGGCGGCTGGTCTTCAGCGACGAATTCGACGGACGCGAGCTGGACAGGAGCAAGTGGGACTTCCGGCGCGAGATCATGGGCACCTGGCACAAGGCCTGGTGCGGCGAGGAAGGCATTGAGCTGGACGGCCAGAGCAACTGCGTGTTCAAGCTGATCGAGAAGGACGGCGAGGTGTGCTCCGCGCAGCTGCAGACCGGCTACAACTTCATGGACGCGGTGAAGGACGACGCGGGCACGAAATACTCGGGCGGCCTGAACTGGCCCATCGCCCCGCTGAAGGAAAACAAGTATCTGCACGCGCACGGCTACTATGAGTGCCGCTGCAGGCTGCAGAGGCAGGAGGGCTGGTGGAGCGCCTTCTGGATTCAGAGCCCGATCATCGGCGCGTCGCTGACCCCGGCGCAGGCGGGCGTGGAGATCGACATCATGGAGTCGTTCCACCCGGGCGACGTGATCTACCACTGCTGCCACTTCGACGGCTACGGCAGGGATCACAAGTGCAACAGCGCCGGCAAGGGCGCGAAGGGCCTGAGCCTGGACGAGTATCATACCTTCGCGGTCGAGTGGGACGAGACCGGCTACACCTTCTACATCGACGGCGAGGCGGACGGCCACGTGGACGGCCCGGTCTCCGACTGCCCCGAGTTCATCCTGGTGGGCACCGAGGTCATGGGCTACCGCAACGCCGACCATGCCCCTACCCCCGAGGCGCGCGCCGCGGCAAAGGCCGGCGACTGCTTCGTGGTGGACTACGTGCGCGTATTCGACGCGGAATAACGAAAGCGAGGACGTTCTCCGATGAAACAGTACTTTTCCAAAGAAGGCCGCGCGGACTACGCGCCCCCCATACTGGCCAACGGCGAAATGTCGCTGGCGCTGGACTTCATGGGCACGCACGCCTTTCAGCCCGACGAGCTGGACCGTGCAGACGACCGCGTGCTCATCGCGCAGGACAACAAGGATCAGTGGAACAAGCGCAACTACTCCGGCACCCACATCTGGTGGAGCGGCCGCCGCTACGTCAGCACCATCCAGCGCTTCCTGATTCCCTTCGGCCAGCTGGGCGCGCAGATCGAGGGTCTGGCCGACCGCCCCGAGGAATGGAACCAGACGCTGGATACCGAGGGCGCGCGCATGCTCGCCGAGTGCCTGTATGCGGGCGGCGAGAAGCTGGGCGTCGAGGCGTTCGTGCACCACGACATGAACCTGCTGTGCGTGCGCAGGCGTTTCGAGCTGAAGGAAACGCGCCCCATCCGCCTGACCTATCGCCTGGCGAAGAAGGAAAACGTGGAAGAGTACCCGCGCTACATGCAGGTCTCCCCCGCGCCTGACCCGCTGACCGGCGGCTGGCGCATCCACTATACGGTTCCCGGCCAGTGGGACTATGAGGGCGTGATCCTGGTCTTCGCCGACCGGCCGCTCACCCGCTCCTGGGAGAAGAACGTCTTCTCGCTCTCCGGCGACACGGCGCGCGACCTGACCCTGTTCGTCATCCTGCGCGACAACATCGACGAGGAAAACTATGAAGAGGTGGCCGAGAATCAGGCGCGCCAGGCGCTGAGCCTGGGCTATGACGGCCTGTACGCCGCGCACGCCGCCCAGTGGGCGAAGTTCTACGCCGAGAGCCAGGTTCATCTGGCCGACGAGCGGCTGATGGACGTGTACCGCGCCGCCCAATACGACCTCAAGGCCTGGACGACCCCCTGGTCGATCCCGGTCGGCCTGTGCGACAACTGCTGGGAGGGCAAGTTCTTCGCCTATGACGAGTACTTCGGCTATATCGGCCTTTTGACCGGCAACCACCGCGACCTGGCCGTGCGCGTGCCCAGGTTCCGCAAGCAGGGCCTCGCGCAGGCGGTCAAGCGCATGTCCTCCAAGGGAATCAACGAGGCGCGCTACGTCTGGGAGACCTCCGAAACCGGCGAGGAGGCCGCCATTCCCGGCTTCTGGTACGAGCACATCTTCCACATGGCCAATATCAGCGTCGGCGCGTGGGAGTACTTCCAGTACACGCAGGATCGCGAGTTCCTCAGGGAGACCGCCTGGCCGGTGATGCGCGCCTGCGCCGAGTTCTACCTGCGCCACATGGTCTATCGCGTCGAGGGCGGCAAGACCATCATCGGCCGCTGTACCGACTGGGAGCGGCTGGGCTCCTCCGTGCAGAACGCCTACATGACCACCTGCGGCGTCATCCGCACCCTTCAGGTCACCGCCGAGGCCGCGCAGCTGCTCTCTCTTGACCCCGATTTCGTCCGCGAGGCGAACGACGTGGCCGCACGCCTGTACGAGGGCCTGCCCCACGACGGCGAAAAGTACGTGCCCCATCCCGGCTGCGAGCAGAAGAGCATCGGCGTGTTCGGCGGCCTGTTCCCCTATCGCATCCAGCGCGAGGACAACCCGCTCCAGCGCGCCGCCATCGAGGACTATCAGAAGTATGAGGGCACCTACGGCAACATGTACGCCGTGGGCAGCGGTGTATCCTCCTGGTTCGCCGCCTGGAAGGGCGTCGCCTACGCCCGCATGCACGAGCCCGAGCGCGCCTTCGCCTGCCTGCGCCAGGCCGCGTCCTCCCAGGGCTGCTTCGGCGAGCTGTTCGAGATCAACGAGGAGCACGCCGTCTACCGCCCCTGGTTCACCACCGCCAACGGCATCTTCCTGGCCACCGTACACAACATGCTCCTGCAGTCCGCCCCCGGCTCCGTCGACCTGCTGCCCGGCTTCGCAAAGGAAGAGGGCGACGTCGAGTTCACCCTGCCCGCCGAGGGCGACCTGCTCGTCCACGCCCGCGTTCAGGACGGCAGGCTGACCGAGCTCTCCTTCAAAAAGGGCGAGAACTGCGCCCTTACCAAGGTCTCCGTCCGCCTGCCCGCCTGGCTCGCCGACGCCCCCATGGAGGTCACGCTGTAAGAGACGTTGGGGAGCGCTGAGGAGGCGGCCTTTCTGACCGGGCAGTGCCCGGCCCCACTTGCTGCCGCCGAACATAAGCAAGGCTGTACAAAATCAGCAGCAGGCTGGGGTGCGCATCCCTTTTGCCTCTTCCCAGACCCCACCCGGAAAGCACTTTGATCCACATTTGTCTGACGTAATTTCAATGCCGTTCCCCGAATGCGGCGCGGGCGGTGCGCATGGCATAATTGCAGTGTAATCCCCCGAATGCGGCGCGGGTCGGTGCCGGTCCGCAAAACACCATTTCCTCCGGATGTTCTGTCCGGAGTTTTTTTGTCGTTTCCGCTCGCCCATCGCCGATATGCCTCTCCTGAAAAGGGAGGTGCCTGCGAAGCAGGCGGTGGGGTTCGCAAGCGCAGAATCCGGTGGGGGCTTTCTTCAGCCTATCCGAGTCGGCAGTGCCGACCGTCAATCCGCAGGGAATCCTGCGGATTCGAAGAAACCAGCCGCTTCAATCTATGGCGGCTGGTTTCGTGTTCTGTCCGGCGGCAGCAAGTGGGTGCAGACTCAGCCTATCCGAATCGGCAGTGCCGACCGTCAATCCGCAGGGAATCCTGCGGATTCGAAGAAACCAGCCGCTTCAATCTATGGCGGCTGGTTTCGTGTTCTGTCCGGCGGCAGCAAGTGGGTGCAGACTCAGCCTATCCGAATCGGCAGTGCCGACCGTCAATCCGCAGGGAATCCTGCGGATTCGAAGAAACCAGCCGCTTCAATCTATGGCGGCTGG